>NZ_DBHIUF010000004.1:0-75364 GCF_057272915.1 Gemella sp. | reverse complement strand
TCCAATTTGGGAAGAAAAAGAGGGTTCAAAATGGAAAAAACAGTCAAAATTTCCAATTTGGGAAGAAAAAGAGGGTTCAAAATGGAAAAAACAGTCAAAATTTCCATTTTGAAATTAGGGTGCGAGTGCCACCTCACGCCCCTAATAAGTTATAATAAAAAACTACTATGTCAGGAAATAACTCGAAAATCGTCATTTCAGAGAAATCGATTTTGTCGAATTATCCTAAATTGCATATGATAGGTGAAAAAGGGAGTGACTCAAAAATTGTGATTTTTAAGAAATCGATTTTGTCGAGTCACCCCCGCAAAGTTTATTAGACATCTAAAAAGCTTTTATAAAGCGAATTTAGATGTCAATAAACCACTGCGTTTATGAGTTTTCATATACACTTTGTTAAAATTTAGGACTTTTGAGCCCATACCTTCTAGTATGATTTCTACCATGCCCCGAAGTTGACAGAGTGCTGTTTCTTAAATCTTTATTTAGTTTTATCGTTTTGAATATTCTACAGCACGAGCTATTTTTGGTTTAGCAGGATTTTTGTCTATATTGTTTTCTTCTAATAATTTCTCGAATGCGACTATTCCTGTTTCGTAATCTTTTGTCTCGAATTCTAATTCATAATCAACGATATCATTGATAAATGTTGTCTCGTCAAGTACCAATAATCCTTCTTCTAAAGCAATTTCGTATCTTAATGTTTCGATTTTTTGAATCAGCATTGGAGTTTTAATCTTCACGTTCATTCGCTCTAGTTCAGCGATAATTTCATTCGGTAAAATCGGCAGCACCGCCGGCTCCTTTGGATATTTTTCATCAAGTGGTACGTTTATCTCAATGTTTTGAGTTTCACCTTTTACTTTCAGAGTCATTTCTGTTTTTTTATTTGTATAACGAATTCTTAGTGCTGCTCCGATTTTCTTGAAACTTTCATCTGCATCATCATAGTAGAAATTTTTGTTTATTATTTTTTCAGAATTCTTTAAGTCATATTTTTCAAATAGTGACGCATATTGATCTTTTGTAAGTAAGTTTTTAAATTCTATTTCTATTTCTCGCATGAAATTTCCTTTCTCTTTTCAATCGCAATAATAAATGGTGCGTTGTTTTTCTGATTAATGAATTGATAAACCAATACTTCAGCTTCTTTTTGGTCGAGATTTTGAAGTTCATTTAACAATGCTTCTTTTTCTACCTTACCATTCTCATGTCCCCAATAGACAACAATAACGATTCTTCCACCAACTTCTAAGCGTAATAAGAACTTTTTAATCGTCGCAAGCGTCGTCTCAGCTAGTGTAGTAATCTCGTGATCTGCATTCGGTAGATATCCCAGATTAAAGACAACTGCACGAATTTTTTCATCTATATACTTATTAAATTCAAAGTGTGAATCAAGAACAATTTCGCATTTATCCATCAGCTCTGCTTCTTCGATTAGCCTCGTAGTGTTTTCTATTGCCAATTCTTGGATATCAAACGCATAGACCTTTTTAGCTGAAGTCTTCGCTAGAAATAACGTATCATTTCCATTTCCAGCTGTGGCATCAACAACGACTGAATTTTTATCAATAACTTCTTTTAATAATTTTTTGCTAAAAGCTAATACCTTATCCATATTATTGTCCTTATTATAAAATTATTTTTGTCTGTCTGCTTTCATTTCAGCAAGAATGTCACTAAGTTCGTAATAGTTATCGCTAGCTATTGTGAAATCAAGTGACGTGTTAATAATCTCAGCTAATAGTTTCGAATTATCACTTGTATAGTCTTCTTTTTGGTTTACGTTTGCTTTAAGATCCGCAACAAGTTTTTCTAATTTTTCTACTAAATCAGCTTCTGTAGTTTCATCATCTTCATCAAAATCTTTAGTGTAGTCTTTGATATTAAAGCTAAGTCCATCTTTTAATGGTGCGATATATAAAGCGCGTAGATTATTTACATCCTCACCAACTGCAGCTGATAGTTCATGTAGAGGAGCAGTATAAATTTTCTCATCTTCTGCACCGGCTTGCTCAATAACTGTAACCTCATGATCATAAGGATAGAACGACATAAGTTCGTCAGAGACATTAGCCGCAGTTAAATCATCATAGCATTGAGTGATAAGTAGGTGTTGTAGTGGATTAACCTGTCTTAACGTCTCAAGTGCAGTGGCATCAACAAGAGAGAATCCCTCTACAGGATCGAACTTCGCTGCGTTAAAACAAGAATCTAAAAAGCTCTCACCACCAACGATTTTTACGTCTTTATCGCTGTTTATTAGAAGTTGAGTAGTTAGCTCGGCAACCATAGGGTGCCCAGGGACAAGATACATTACATCGTTAGCCTCAGCAACTTCAAGAATATAATTCGCAATACCGTTATATGTATTTTCAAAATTTTCACTTTCTGTATAAAATCTGTCACAAGTTTCAAACGCGATATTATTTTCCTCTAAGAAAGAAATCGCAGGATGCTCCTTAGTACGTGCGATAACCTTAGCATTAGTGTTATCTAGTAAAAGTTGTTTAATATTTTCCTTAATGTTTGAACTATCATTAGGTCCAAGTCCAATAATATAAATCATAATGTGCTCCTTATTTATCTATTTTAATAAGTTTTTTTATTCAAAAGTAGTGCGTAAACCTAGTACGGATCACTGTTTCGAATTCTTAATAATATGTTTCGATTCAAAAGCAATATGTAAATCCAGTACAAATAATTTTTTAAAAATTAATAACTTCATCTAGTACAAATCACTTCTTTTCATTTTTTACATGTTTTCTTTAATCCAAAAGTGCCTTGATTGTCTCAAGTGTCTCACTTTCTTCAACATTGTTATTATAACATAAATTAAGGTTTGAGTTGATAAAAATATTTATCTACATATTATCGATTCATTATTCAAATATGCAGTATGGTACGACTGGGAATGGAGTGAATTATAAAAAATTATGATAAATCTTATATTAATAAACAAGGTTGTTCACTACAGTAAAGAGAAGAAATATTTCCTTGGGAATTTAAGTTTCCCTTATGAAGATTTATGAGCTATGGTGTTTTTAGAGTTAAATTATAGAAAAGTATAGATGATATTTGCTATTAAGCTTTGACATAATAAGGTTTTAATAAAAAATAAAATCCAAATATAGCATTAAATTTATGTCTATACAAGACTGAGAAAAGTAAGAATATTTTTTGAGATAAAAAGTTTTATAAAACTTAATTAAAATAGTTTTATGCTTGATATATTAGGATTTACATATATATTGTAAAATGATATAATATGATTATAATAAAGTATTATAAGGAGGAAATAAATATGTCAATTAAAGTATTAAAAGTCGCTAAAGCAGCACTTAAAACACCAGGAGTATTTGCAGGAGGAGTAGCATTTGGGACTTTCGGTCTTAAACTTTTATCAAGTAAAGATGCGAAGAAAGGGTACTCAGTTGTTTTATCAAAATTATATAAGGCAAAAGATGGAGTAGAAGGAACAGTATCAAATATCAAGCAACATGCTGACGATGTTGTAGCGGATGCTAAAGACTTATACGAAAAAGAAAAAAGAGAAAGCAATCTTCAAGAATTAGAGGAAAAATAAGATGGATTTCAAAATACTACATCTTTCGAGTGCGAGAGCGAGGGTTAGAGTTAATTTTCGCTTAACACCAGATGTAAAAGTATATTTTAAAGAACAGGCATCAAAAATCGAAAATATACAAAAAGTGGACTTTTATCAAGATGAGTGCACTTTTGTTGTTATATTTAAAGATGGTTGCAACAGTTGTTTGCGAGAATTTTTTAAATTAGTAAATAAAGAAAGAGTTAAGGACTGTTATGAGAATCCGGTTGCAGTAGCTGAAGAAAGTCCTTATTCAATTATTATGAATGCCGTGTTTTGGCGTGCGATGTCTAAGCTATTCGTGCCACTTCCATTTAGAGCTATTCACACATGGTGGAAAGCATCAGGGTATTTAAAAGATATGCTGAAATTACTATTACGCAAGCAACTTACTATGGAAACACTTGATTCTGCAGCGATTCTTGTGTCATTGGCGACGGGAGCTCGTGAAACAGCAAGTTCTATTATGTTCATCTTAGAATTAGGAGAAGCTTTAAACAACTGGTCTGAGAAAAAATCTGTAAAAGTACTAGAACAAAGTCTAACTTCTATGGATAAAGAAATCTGGCTTGTTGAAGAAGAAGGTAATAGAAAAGTAACTTGTGCAGAGGTGAAAAAAGACGATATAATCTTAGTTTCAGAAGGTAATGAAATTCTATTCGATGGAATTGTGATGAGTGAGGGAGCTAGTGTTGATGAAAGTTCATTGACAGGTGAAAGTTTCCCCGTTGTGAAGAATATTGGAGATAAGGTTTATTCTAATACGATAGTTGTTAATGGTGAGATTAAACTGAAAGTTGAAAATGCACAGGTTAATGGTCGCATTCATCATTTAATTCAACTGATGAAAGATTCTGAAAGTAGAGAAGATGCATATCATTACAAATATATTAAGTTAGCCGACAGTATTGTAAAATATAACTTCCTAGCGATGGGACTAACGTATTTATTTACAAGATCATTCGCGAAGGCGATGTCGTTTCTATTAGTAGACTACTCATGTGCATTGAAATTATCAACACCAGTAGCATATCTAACTACTATAAAAAATCTAATTGATCAAAAAATTGTGGTGAAAAATTCAGTAACTCTTGATAAATATGAGGATATAGATACATTTGTTTTTGATAAAACAGGAACAATCACAGTATCTAAACCATATATTCAAGAAGTACTACCATTTTATGAATATTCTTATGAAGAAGTTCTTAGAATTGGAGCGTGTTTAGAGGAACATATCTATCATCCAATTGCCAGCGCCGTTGTAAGCAAGGCGGAAGAAGATGGAATTGAGCATGAAGAGATGCACACGGAATTATATCATATTGCTTCTAAGGGAATTGTTTCTCATATTGAAGGAGAAAAAGTCGTTATTGGAAGTAGACAATTATTAAAAGATGAAGATATAGTTGTTACTGCCGAACAAGAACAAATCATAGCCGAGAAACAAGAACAATATAACCTACTATTCTTAGGATATAAAGAAAAATTAATCTCAATTTTCTGTGTGGATATCCCATTAAGAGATGAAGCTAGTGCTGTGTTAGCTGAGCTTAGAAATAAAGGTAAAAAGGTAGTTCTGTTAACAGGTGATAACGAAATTAGAACTAAGAAAATTTTAAAAGACGTAACTTTTGATGAAGTACATACAAGTATGACGCCAGTTACGAAGTTTGAGTATATTAAGGGTGAAAAAGAACGAGGAAGACATGTCCTGATGATAGGTGACGGTCTAAATGACTCAGCGGCACTATCGGAAAGTGACGTAAGTATTGTTATGAGCGAAAGTGCTGATCTTTCGAAACAAATAAGTGATGTTGTCCTAAAATCAGATTCATTAAATTCATTATTACTATTATCAGATGTTTCAAAAACACTACGTGCGCAAATGAGCAACAACGTTAAGAGCACAGTATCGATTAATAGTTCGCTGATATTCTTAGGGTTAATAAATGTATTACCATCGAACTTATTAGCATTACTACATAATCTAACTACATTTAGTATCGTACTTAAGAATTTTAATATTAAGTAGTGTAAAAGTTAGTTTGTATCTGTACATAATAAAGGTATCAGCTCGTGAGATTATGTAAACAAAACAAAATTATAAGCTGTTGGGCTATGTAAACTAAATAATAACAAGACTCGAATCTAGGAGGAATCTTAGGTTCGAGTTTTTTGTATGATTTTATATAAACTTTTAAAAAAATTAAGACTTTTGGGTTAGTTCCAATCTTTCGTTAAGATTACGAAAAAATAATAACTTATGGTACAATAGAACTAAAATGTTATAAAAAAATTAAGAGGATGTACTATGGGTAAAAAAATAAGAAAATTTCCATCGATAAAAAAGAATAATAATTTCGCCTTGATAAGAGAAATAGAGATGGTATATACAGAATTACAAGAAAATACTTTTAAAAATATAAAATTTGTTAATAGAGAAGATCAACTAGATTTTAATGAATCGTTAAAACTTTTTGCTAATTTTATGGTGACAGGAGATAAGAAATTTATTGAAGAAGCTTATCTAAAATCACCTTATAATATATTTGCTAATATGTATATGCTATCTGAACAACAAAAATCTCCTCTTGAAATAATAAAGGAGATTGATGAGTTGAAATTTAAAACTGTAAGATATCCAATTGTAGGTAATCCTAATTTTAAGAATGATTTTAATAAGGTTGTCATTCAGCATTTGATTTCAATTTATCTTGATAATCAAATATATAGTGCAATTCCTAACGCTAGTCTTATTTGGATAAATCTTGAAAAAGGAGAGCTTGAACTGGATAGTATTTTAATGGATACTATTATAGCTTATTTAAAAATTGATTCTGCAGATAGGTTTTATAGATTGTATAATAAATTATCACCTGCTTCAAAATTAGATGAATTTGTTCAATTAGCTAAGATAATATTTGATATTAGAAGGTTGGATGATGACGCAGTTGTAGAAACTATGGCGACTCTAAAATACATTAATCCGAAAATTGAGAGATTACTAGATCTTGCATCAAATGAAAAATTATTTAGTGAAAGTGAATTTACTAGGTTGATGCACAAAGAGACAAAGGTAGAACAATTAATTGAATTTATTATGATTGAATATGTGATGGAGTATTTAACGTGGGTTAATTCTCGTATAAGAACTGGAAAACAATTAGATGAAAAAATTAAAGCAAGAAGCATGTCTGTAGAAACAATGAGAAACGATTCGATTTTTGAAAACCTTAGTACTCAGGCGCTAAAAGCTCTGAAAAAAGAAGGATTGTTAACAAAAGAGAATTTCTTAAACGTCACAGAAAAATATTTATTAAATGAAGTCGATAATATAGGGAAGAAATCTATAGAACAATTGAAAGAAAATGGTGTAGTGTTTAAAAAGGAGGTAAGAAGTTAATATGAAAAATGAACAGATAATTGAGATATTAGGTCCAGATTGGGAGAAGGCTACAGAAATAATATTAAAATATCATAAAGAAATAATTAATGAATTAGATAAACAGCCTACACTACCACAAGTAATTTATTTAGATAAGGTTATAAATAATCTTAAATTTATTTTCAACATGGCTTCTGATATAAACGTTGATTTAGAGGAAACTGACTGGGGTAAAGCCGTATTAGATATTTTTTCAATATCTGCAAAAAAGTTTAAGGAAGCTCATAAATATACAGATAGTTTGGAGTTATTATTGTTGATTTATTTGGCTAATCCAAGTAATAAAATGTTAATAAAATATGACATAGCAGAAATGTGTGTAGAGTTAGGTAGGCATTTTATTTTTGAGGAATATTTCCATGATACTACAGATTTAGAGCTGCTTATGGCAGGAACATTGTCAGCTATTATGGAAGGAGATGAAGAAGAAGCGAGGGTTTATTTCGAGAGATTACGAGAAGAACATCGTGATGCTGTACTATTTTTCGAAAAAGACTTTCACTTTACGAATAATATAAAAAGAACTATTCCAAAAACATTAAAAAACAATGATAAATTTTTTAATATGTTGATGAGATATAAAGAATATTTGCAGAGTGAACATTTTTATTCTGTACTTAGATATTTCGCGAAAAATCCAGTGAATATACGAAAAATCAAAGAAGAGAAAGAAAAAATTCAAAGACAAAAAATGGAAATGTACAGATTTTTACAAAGTTTAGGTATCAATCGTAGTGATTATGCGTGGAATCTTGTGAATTTTGGAATTGGAACTAAAGATGATTTTAAGAATTATACTAAAAAAGAAGTTTTAAGCATAGATGGTATCGGTCCGAAGACTATTGAAAAGCTAGAAGAAGCGGGTATAGAGTTTAGGGAAGTGTAAGAAATAGGGAGTGACTCAAAAATCGTGATTTCGGAGAAATCGATTTTGTTGAGTCACCCCCGCACAGTTTATTAGATATCTAAAAAGCTTTTAAAAGCGAATTTAGATATCAATAAACCACTGCGTCTATGAGTTTTCATATACACTAATTTAAAAATTTTGGACTTTTGACTCAATCCTATTTATTATAGAGACAATTTTTATCGATTAATTAAAGCTATATGTTGAGAAGAAACTCGGATTCAGAAAACTGGATTCGAGTTTTATGATTAGGGAAGTTGCATATGTAATGAACAAAATATCACTTGTATAGTGGTTTATTATAGTGTAGAATAAAAGTATAGTATATAGACGAATACGTAGACGAATAGGTGTACATCATAAATAATATATATATATATTGGAAATTACTTATATTATAGTAGTTTTCAGTAAAAAAGAAGAAGCATGGTATTTGATAAAGATACGTGCGTAGACGAATAGAAAGACGGGTGATACAATGATAAAAATTGATGATATACATAGATATATAAAGACGGGAGAATCCCAGTATGTAGAATTCAAGCGAGCGGAACATAAATTTCCTAAATCAGCTCTAGAAACAATTTGTGCATTTTCTAATAGTAATGGGGGAGTATTGCTATTAGGTATAGATGAGGAAAAAGGTGAGATTTCAGGAGTTACAGATTCTAAAAAAATAATAAGTGAAGTATTTAATCATATGAATAATACTAACGAAATAAACAGAAATGTGCTATCTTTAGAGGATGTATATGTAGTTGATGTTGAGGGAAAAGAAGTTGTTGTTATTGAGGTTGATGCGGTAAAATTCACGAATAAACCGATATACTTAAAAAATAATCCTGCTAAAACATATATAAGACAGGGAGAGGGAGATTACTTAGCGGATGAAGATATTCTTCAGATGATGTATAGAGATGCAAGTAGAGAAAGTGCGGATAGCAAGTTGTTAGAGGATTATACACTTGAAGATTTAGATGATAATACGATTCGAGAATATATAGGATTATGGAAGAAAATTCATCCGTTTCATCCTTTCAATAATCTCGAAACGAAAGAATTTTTAAAAAAGATTAATGTTTTAAAAACTAATCGAAAGAGTAATAAAGAGTGTTTAACATTAGCAGGTTTATTGGTGTTTGGAAAACATGAGAGTATAAAAGAATACCTTCCTCACTATAACGTTGAGTATATAAGGAAATCGATAGAATCATTGGGCAGTTCCTATGATGATAGGTTAATTTATGACGGCACATGGGGTGAGGATAATTTATATAATTTCTTCTTTAATACATTTAATAAGATTATTTTAACTATTAATGATAGTTCGAAAATATCTAATGATAGTTTATTACGAACTAGTACTTCAAAAATGAAAATTGCAATTAGAGAAGCATTGGTAAATTCAATCATACATTGTGACTTTTTAAGTCCCAAAGGAATTCAGGTAATCAGATATTCCGATAAGATAGTATTTGAAAATGGAGGAGGTCTCAGAATATCTATTCAGGACTTCTTTGCTGGGGGATGTTCTGAACCGAGAAACTATTATATTCAAGAGATTTTTAGACTTGTTAATATTTGTGAAAAGGCAGGGACTGGTATCCCAAAAATAATGGAAGCAGTTAAGGAGTATACTTTAAGATTTCCAGATGTAACACAAGAGATAGATTATTTTAGGTTTATATTATGGGATATGTCGATATTAGAGTACTTAGAGGTCTCTAATGATACTGAAAGAAAGATAGTGGAATATATAATAAAAAATAAATGGTGCTTAAGAGTAGAAATAGAAAAGGAATTAGATATTGCTAAGAGTACCGCCATAAAATATCTTAATAAACTTATAGAAAAAAATATATTGTTAACCAAGAGAAATGGAAGGCATATGTTATATATGTTTAATGATCAAAGAGAAGGCTTTGAGAAATATCATATTATAAATCATATGTATTCACTTATTGAAGAGTTCAAGAGACAATAATTTTTAAAATTTTAGTGCGATATTTTAGATTAATTGATAAACCTCGAATCTAGTAAAACTGAATTCGAGGTTTTTGCTGTGATGTTTGATAAACTAACAAAACGATGAGGTTGACAAAAAAATCTTGTTTCTCTGAAATCACGATTTTTGGGTCACTCCCTATTTTCTTGCAAGTTTTATAGATTTAGAAAGTGCTGATAAGATAATTCTTACAATTATAACAAGGATTATAGTCAGTATAAAGTTCAGGACTACGACTATTGGAAATAGACTAAATCTCATGTTCGTATTAGTAATCTGATTTACAAAAGGATATGTAATATTATCGACAATGTATGAAGGTAAGTAGGCTAATAAAGTGTTATTTGATACGAAAATGATGGCAGTTCTAAATTAGGAAAGTAAAATTAGCTATAATTTGAAAAAACCTTTTAATTATAGTATTATACTAGTGTTATTAAATTTTTAATATTATATTTTAAGGGAAGGAGGCAGGTAAATAGTGAAGAAAACTACCTCGTTAATAATTTCAATTGGTATACCATTATTTATTGTAGTGCTATATAGATATTTATATGGTTATATTTATCATGCTGTTGATGATGTTACAATTAATTATTCAATTTTAAATAAAGAATATATGTTACTTCCCTACATGGGAATAGTATTAACTAGGATATTAGTAATATTACAAAGTTTATTTTCAAATATTAATATTTATTTCGTTTTTTTAGCATCAGCGTATAGTATAAGTTTTTCATGTTTGCTTTATCTGTTTCGAGATAGAAAATATAAAATAGTTCTATGGATAATAGTTTTAGTAATAGAGTTTGCTTTATTAAAATATTTTACATATTCTGTGGTTGCTTATTTGTTATCTATCTCCGGAATATTTCTACTTTATAAAGAAAAAAACATAGTTTTTGCTGTTATACTTATATTTATAGGTATCTCTCTTAGAGTTCAAATAATACCCAGTCTTTTAGTAATATGTTCAGCGATAATCGTATTTGAACTAATTAGGAATAAAAAGGTAAAACAAACAGCTATTTTAATTAGTACAATTTTTATTGTAAGTTTAGCAAATTGGTTATTTATACAAAGTGGTGATGTAGAAAAATCTTATATAGAATGGAATGAAAAGAGTACTTTGATAAGAGACTATCCTGCTATTGATTATTCTGAAAAAAAAGAAAGTCTAGATAAGATTGGTATTACTGAAAATACATTAGTAAGTCATAATTCTTGGATACTCTCAGAAAAACAAATCTTTAGTAATGAGTTATTAGATAATCTTGATAGAGTACGATCAGTATCAGAAAAATATAATTTTTCGATTAAAAAGATAATACTTGAGTACTTTTCTAATGAGTTTTATAAGTTGTTTACATTTTTTGTAATTCTTGTTTTTATATTTTATAAATCTAAAAGTTATTATGGATATCTGCTATTTTTGAGTCCTTTAGCTCTGCTAACAGCGCTAATAGTTAGACAAAGAGTAGTAGAGAGAGTTTATATACCTATCATTATTCTAGCTCTATTTATCTTTATTGTATATGGAAATGAGTTATTTATAAAAAGAAATTATAAATTATTGAATAATCTAGAAAATGTTATCTTTACAATTTTATGCATACTATTAATGGGCTCTATATGGAAATATGGGAAAAATGAATTGTATTGGTTTAATTATCACTCTTATGATTTTAATAAGGCTTATAACAATATACTAGTCAATAATAAAGATAATTTATATATTATTTCAGGATATGGAAACTTAGTTAGTTCGCAACCTAATGTTAGTAAGGTTTTTGTTGAGACAGATAAGTTAACAAAAAACATAATAACTTTTGGGACCTGGCAAACATTCTCGCCTGAATATCATAATAAACTAAAAGAATTTGGAGTGAAAGATACGAATAATATACTTTCTAGTGCGGTAAATAGTGATAATATTAAATTTATTTTACCCAAGGACTCTAGTTCTTTCGATAAAATCAGAGTATTGTTTAAAGAAAACTATGATAAGGATGTTTACTTTGTAAAAGAAAGTGATATTTTAAATGATATGAATATATATATTTTAAGGAGTGATAAGTAATGAGTAGTAAGAGAATTAAATATATCGATATGTTGAAGGCTTTTTGCATAATCTTAGTAATAGCTGGTCACATGGGATACACTCCAGCCAAGGTAAAATTATTACTATATATATTCCATATACCTTTATTTTTCTTTTTATCTGGAATGACTTTAAATGTAGCAAAGTATACTTCGTTCTTTGAATTCTTTTCTAGAAAATTTAAAACTATAGTTATACCTTGCTTTTTAATGAATATTTCTATATTTTTTATTAAATCATTTATTTTGCAACCGCAATTTATTTTGAAAATAGATATTATACATTTTATAAAAGCCATGATAGTAGCAGATAGAATGCATATTTATTATCAACTGTGGTTTTTAAATGTGTTGTTTTTAGCGGAATTAGTTTGTTATTTTGCGATAAAATACAGTGATGAACTATATCAATATGTAATTGTATTTGTTGTGCTTATACTGTGTGGTAGTTTAGGAAAAAAACTATATGTAATGGAATTTTGGTTGATTTGGAGTTTTGATCTTGTACCGTATGCGACTATCTTCATATTATCAGGATATATATTAAGAAAAAATCTAGATACTTTACAAAGGTATTTCAGAAAAGAATATTTTTTACCAGTTGTTGTAGTAAGTATTATATGTGGAGTTTATAACACTAGAGTAGATCTTTATTACCAACAGATTAATTCGACTTTCTTATATTTTGTTGCTGCGTTCTTTGGTATCTGGGCAAGTTTTATATTATTCAAAAATATTCCAAATATACAAATATTAGAGAGAATTGGTAGCAACACATTGATATATTATGCATATCATTCACCGATAGTTTTATATATTTTAGACATAATCATGGAGCAGCTTGCGAGTAAGTATACAGGAATATTTGTTAGTAATTATATAATAGCTAGTGTAGAATTATTATTAGCAATACTATTATGTGAAGTAATTGCTAAGATAATTAATAATAGTTTTCCATTTCTTATTGGAAAATCATTTAAGACAACCTAATTTGGTTGTCTTTTTTGCTTTCATTTCTTCTGTTCTATTGCGAAGTGTGGTATAATAAAGAGATGAAATAAATTAGTAGAGCTAATCGAAACAGTTGATTGGCTATTAAGGTGAAAGATGGACATTGATAATAGATTTGAAACAGAAGCCGTAAAAAAGTATAGAGCTTCTATTGAAAAGAAGAAGATATCATTATTTCTGAAATTACTTTTTGACAAGGTGCTTGCATTAATTTTGCTTATCCCTTTATCGCCGATAATTTTAGGAATAGCTATTTGGATAAAACTTGATAGTGAAGGTCCTGTATTTTACAGGCAAGAGCGTATTACAACTTATGGTCGAACTTTTAGAATTTTTAAGTTTAGAACTATGGTTAAAGATGCTGATAAGCTTGGAACAGCTGTTACTCAGCAAAATGATCCTCGTATTAGTAAGGTCGGACATAAGCTACGTAAACTACGTCTTGATGAACTACCTCAACTTATAAACGTACTTGTAGGTGATATGAGCTTTGTTGGTGTAAGACCGGAAGTAGCGAAATATGTAGATAAGTACACTGATGAAATGAATGCAACATTACTTCTTCCTGCTGGGATAACTTCTCCAGCGAGTATCGAATACAAAGATGAAGACGAAGTTATTGAGAAATTCAAAGGAAGTGGAAGAAGTGTAGATGAAATCTATGTGAAGGAAATTCTTCCAGACAAGATGAAATATAATTTAAAGTACATTGAAGAATTCAGTGTTATAAATGATATTAAAATAATGATAAGAACTACTATTGCGGTTGTTAAATAGAGTTAAGATACTTTTAAGTAGAATTTTAATAATTAGGAGTTTGAGATGAAAAAATATAATATACCATTTTCTCCACCAGATATTAGTGAAGAAGAAATAAATGAAGTAATAGATACTTTAAAATCAGGTTGGATTACAACAGGACCTAAGACAAAAGAATTAGAAAGAAGATTATCTGAATTTACTAATACACCGAAAACTGTTTGTCTTAATTCAGCAACTGCAGCATTAGAATTAACATTACGTGTTCTAGGTATTGGTGAAGGTGATGAAGTTATCGTTCCTGCGATGACATACACAGCTTCTTGTAGTGTGATTTATCATGTCGGAGCGAAGGCTGTTATTGTTGATATTGCTGAAGATAGCCATGAGATGGACTACGACGCTTTAGCTGACGCTATTACTGAGAATACTAAAGCTGTAATTCCAGTTGATTTAGCAGGGATTCCATGTGATTACGATAAAATCTTTGAGGTAGTGGAGAGTAAGAAACACTTATTCAAAGCCAATAGTGAATATCAAGAAAAGCTTGGTAGAGTAGCTGTTGTAGCTGATGGCGCACATGCTTTAGGAAGTACTTATAAAGGTAAAAAAATTGGTTCTGTAGCTGACTTTACTACATTCTCATTCCATGCTGTAAAGAACTTCACTACAGCTGAAGGTGGAAGTGTAACATGGAAGCAAAATGAAAACTTCGATAATGAAGAGTTATATAGAGAATACCAAATATATTCACTTCATGGTCAAACAAAAGATGCTCTAGCTAAAACAAAAGCAGGATCTTGGGAGTATGATATTGTTATTCCTGGATATAAATGTAATTTAACTGATATTGCAGCATCTATTGGATTAGTTCAACTAGATCGTTATCCAAAACTTTTAGAACGTCGCGATAACATTATTAGTAAGTACAATAAAGGTTTTGAAGGAACAAAAATTAAAAGCCTAAGTCACAGTTCAGACGATTATAAATCTTGTGGACACCTTTATATTACTCATGTTGAAGGTGCTACATTTGAACAACGTGGTGAGATAATTGTTAAAATGGCAGAGCGTGGAATTAGCTGTAATGTTCACTATAAACCATTACCGTTATTAACTGCGTATAAAAACTTAGGATTTGATATTGAAAATTATCCTAATGCTTATAATTACTATGTAAAAGAAATAACATTACCTTTACATACTAGACTTAGTGATGAAGATGTAGCTGTAATTATTGAGAACTTCAAGGAAATAGTCGAGGAGGTAGTAGGTGAGTAGTTTAAAAGAAATACAAAATAAAAGCTTAGAGATGGCTGAGTATTTTGTAGAATTTTGTCGTGAACATGACTTACTTTGTTATCTTTGTGGTGGTGGAGCTATTGGTGGACTTCGTAATAAGGGATTTATCCCTTGGGATGATGATTTAGATTTTTTCATGCCTAGAAAAGACTATGAAAAACTTCCAGAACTTTGGAGAAAGTATGCTAAAGAACAATATTTCTTATCAAAAAGTGATAGTAACTTCGTTGATAGAAACTTATTTATCACGATTCGTGATAGAGAAACAACATGTATAAAACCATATCAACAAGATCTAGATATACCACATGGTTTAGCTTTAGATGTTATTCCTTTGGATTATTATCCTAAAAATGAAGCGGATAGAAAAAAACAAATTCGTTGGGCATTGATTTACTCACTATTCTGCGCACAGACTATTCCAGAAAAACATGGTAAATTAGTTAAATATATTAGTTCTATGTTATTGAGTTTAACGCCAAGTAAATTACGTTATAAAATCTGGAAAAAAGCTGAAAAAGAAATGATGAAATACACACTTGAAGAAAGTGATGGTATAACAGAACTTTGTACAGGGCCTGGATATATGAAGAAAAAATATCCAATTGAAGCATTTGAGGATAATATCTTTATAGATTTTGAAAGTACTAAAATGCCAATACCAGTGGGGTATGATATTTATCTGAAAACAGCATTTGGTGATTATATGACACCTCCACCAAAAGAAAAACAAGTTCCACATCATGATGTAGTTATAGCGGATATGAAAAATAGTTATCTTAAGTATAAAGGGGAATATTATGGACGAAAAAATTAGTGTAATAATACCGGTATACAATGTAGAGCAATACTTAGAGCGTTGTGTTGCTTCAATAATCAATCAAACTTATAAAAACCTAGAAATTATTTTAGTCAATGATGGATCTACTGATAACAGTGGACAACTTTGTGATGAGCTTGCAAAGAAAGATGATAGAATAAGGGTTATTCATAAGAAAAATGGTGGATTATCTGATGCGAGGAATGTTGGTATAGATGAAGCAGAAGCCGAGTTAATAGGATTTATAGATAGTGACGATTATATAGATGAAGATATGTATGAAGTACTGATGAATAATCTAAAAGATGCAAACGCTGATTTATCTATGTGTGGACACTATGATGTCTATAATAATGTTCCTGAGGTGCAAGTAACTGAAAAGAAAACATGGGAGCTTAGTCCTCAAGAAGCTATTAAAATGGTTATGGAAGCTAAGATATTATCTGTAACAGCTGTTAATAAATTATATAAAAAGAGTTTATTTTCAGAGTTCAAATTTGAAATTGGGAAAATCGCTGAAGATGCATTTATTATGATAAAGTTATTAGATAAGTGTAATAAAATAGTAGCAACTAATGAGAAAAAATATTACTATGTCCATAGAGAAAATAGCATTACTACCCAAAAATTTTCACTTAAGTTTTTAAATGTAATAGAAGCTTATGAACAGAATAAAGAGATTATTTTAGAGAAATATCCTGAATTAAAAGAGGTAGCTCAGATGAGGATGAATTGGGCGTATTTTTATGTATTAGATAGGCTATTGTTAGATAAAGATTATAATGATAAAAAATTAGAAAATAAGTTAATATCGTATTTAAAAGATCATAGTAAGAGTATTTTAACAGATTCATTATTTACAAAAGGTAGAAAAATTGGATTTGTTGCCTTATTATTGAATAGAAATCTATATAGAAAAATAATAGAGAAGAGAGGATATTAATTAGAGTATGTTAAAACTAATAGAAAAAAATTATTTTAAAATAAATCTGGCATTTATTTTAATAGTTGCTATTTATTGTATGTGTGGTCTAATAGTGCCACTACAATTTATTTCAGCTAACAAAGTAGTTGCAGGGGGGATGACATTACTTGGAATTCTTTTAGCAACGTATAACTTAGTTATTAAGAAAGTTTATCTAAAGATAAAAACAATAGAGTACCTATTACTATTTTTTGCTTTTAATATAATTACTAGCATTCTAGTGATATCTTATGGTTATTCTACAAATATAAAAAATGCATTAGTATTTTATATTTACTTCTTAACGGTATTCCCTATATTTACGGGAGTAACTAGAGAAGAGAGTAAAAAAATATATGATTACTTTTTTTATGTAGTTACTCTACTTAATACTTTTGGAGTATTAGTTTCATTAATTCAATTCGTATTATTGAAAGGCTATAGAGTACATGACTATAAAGGGTTGTATATTAGACAAGGGTTTGTAGAGTCTAGATTATTTGGTATTTTGGCAAGCCCAAACTTTCTATCATTAATTTCGCTAATTGTAATTATATTTTTAATTACAAAAATCGATAACTTTATAAAAATATATAAAAATATAAGTATATTAGCTATTGTATTGAATTTTATTTATATAGTATTATCAGGTTCAAGAACTGCGTTTATCTGTATGATGATAGCTGCTGTTATATATTCAATAGTGATGTTTTATCAAAGAGAAAATATCAGGTCACTATTTAAAGTAGTATTGGCGATAGTAGTTGTATTATTCAGTTATAAAGCAGTTAATTTCATTAGTGAACAATATTTACATTACAATAAAGAAATAATTGAAACTCAAGATAAAAAATTAGATAGTCAGGATAATAATCTTTCTCTTGAAAGAACAGATACAAGTGAAGAAAATATTTCTAATAATAGATTTGCAATTTGGAAATCAACAGCCTCTTTCGTACCTAAAAAACCTATCTTTGGTTATTCAGGTGGAAACTGGTATGAAATAGGTAAAAAGACGAATCCAGATGAGTATATAATAAAAGAGCATTATCTTACTCATAATGGATATTTAGAAATTCTATTTTATAATGGAATTGTAGGTTTTATCTTGATGGGAATATTTGTATTATCATTTTTCATATCAATGGTAAAACGACTAATTAGAGATAAAAAAGAAGATTTAATTAATAAAGGTTTATTATCAATGCTTATGATATTGATGGTAATATTGGTATCTAATTTATTCTTAAGTTCTACATTTTATGGTATCTCATTATTAGGTATTATTTTATTTTTAATGGCAGGTTATTTCTATTCTATAGTGAGTACAGATAAAAGTAATTTTAAAAAATTAGATATTGATGAAATTAAAGAAGTAGAATTAGGTGTTATGGACTATATTCATAATATCTGTCAGAAAAAAGGAATCAATTATTCTTTAGCTTATGGAAGTTTACTAGGTGCGGTAAGGCATAGAGGATTTATTCCGTGGGACGATGATTTGGATATTGCTTTAAAGAGAGATCAATATGACAAATTATACCAAGCAATTTTAGAAGATAATAATAGTATTTATAAGGTTGTTTCTTGGGAAAATGATTCTAGGTATCCTTATCCATTTTACAGAGTCTATGATAGTAGAACTGTTTATGAAAATAATTATATACAAAATAATATAGAATTAGGTATCTGTGTAGATGTTTTTCCTTTTGATGACTACAAAGATGTAAATAAAGAAATTGCAAAATTAGATATGTATCGTAGATTATCTGTATATACTTTATATGGAATAAGAAATAAAGAAGCGGGAATAAAGAATATTATTCGTTATCTAATGTTAGTTGTGTTCAGATTAACGAGAGTAAAATCATGGAATAAGAAATTAAATGATTGTTCTAAAGTACCTGTTAATAGTGAATATATTGATTATCTGATGGAATCTAAAAAATATAGTACTAAGATAGATGCTAAGGCTTTAGATGAAGTAGTTGAATGTAAATTTGAGGATAGAGTATATAATATACCAAAAGATTATGATCATATTTTAACTACAATTTATGGTTCGGACTATATAGAGATTCCACCATTAGAAAAAAGAATACAGCATGATGATTTTGTAGCGTATATTAAGAAGGAGAACTAGTATGTTGCAATGGCTTAAGAGGAGTTTAGCCAGTTTTTTAGGTGATAAGAAGGATGTGGTTAAAAATCTTCCTCTAATAAAAAAATTAAATGAAAAAGCTAATATTGAATTAGATTCTAAAAGAAGTAGTTTGTTAAAAGAAAACTTTGAGGAAATTCTGAGTACTGTTTATAGTTCTGATTTGAAGGATTATAATATTTGGTTAGATTTTGGAACGTTATTGGGATTTTATCGAGAAAATGATTTTATTAGCCATGATTTAGACATGGATTTCGGAATTCAAGTTTCAAGTCTAGAAGAATTTGAAGTTATAGAAAAATATCTTTCTGAAAATGATTTTAAACGAACAAAAGAGTTTTATTTTGATAAAGATTTAGTTGAGGTATCTTACAGTTATAAAGGACTTAATGTAGATTTTATCATTTATAAAAAGGAAGATGATAAAGTATCTTCTGATACAATATTTTTCATGACAAATGCATTAGGAAATCCTACTAGATATGAGGTTTATCACTATGAAATTCCATTCTTTGGTTTAAAAGAATGTGATTTTAAAAATCTAAAAGTAAAGGTTCCGACTAACACTGAGGAGTATTTAAGAACTTTATATGGAGAAGATTTTAAAACTCCTAATACTAACTATAATTGGAAAGAAAATCCGATTTATAAGAGCGGGAATGCAGAGTTAGCAGAGGTTGTGTTGAGAAAAGATAAGTAAACTAAATCTAGGAGAAAGTATTATGGGAAATAGGATAGCATTATGGGACAATTTAAAATTTTTCCTTGTAACTTGTGTGGTTATTGGGCACTTTGCGGATCAATTTACCGATGTATCTAATATATATGATAGTATATTTTTATTTATCTATTCATTTCATATACCACTTTTTATTTTTATATCAGGACTGATGTTTAAAAATAAAGATATTACAAGTAAAGCGATATTTTTTATGAGTATTGGTTTTGCTTACAAGATAGTTTCAGCGGTTGTGGAAAGATTACTAGGGACTATAAAAGTTGAATTTTTATTATTATCAGATGGTGGGATTTCATGGTTTATGTTTGCTTTGGCAGCATATATGGTAATTTTAAAAATAATTGAGAAACAAAATAAGGAATATATTTTAGTGTTTTCGATAGTTCTAGCTTGCTTTGTAGGATATGATCCAGGAATAGGTGATTTTCTATATCTATCAAGAATAATAATATTCTTTCCCTTCTTTTTAAGTGGGGTATTATTACAAAACTTTGATATAGTGGGTCTTAAAGATAAAAATTCTAAATATAAGTTCTTGGCTGGATTTATCATAGTAATTTGGTTAGGATTGTGTATTTATGAATTGGATATTTTTTATCGATTAAGATATTTATTCACAGGAAGAAATCCATTCTTCCCTCAGATAATGAGTTACGCTCCATTAGCAAGATTAGCTAGCTATACCATATCTTTTGGAATGTGCTTTGCTCTTATAATGTTGATGCCTAATCGAAGGATGTTCTTAATTACAGACATGGGGAAAAATTCTATAAATGTATATTTTTGGCATATGCATATATATTATATTTTGAATAAAGTATTTAACATCTCTAATGTATTTAATTATGGAGTTAGTGGGAAACTAGTGTTTCTATTAATGGCAGTGTTATTGAGTATCGTACTATCTCATAATATTTTTAACTCCCCAATAAAACAGATAAGAGAACAAATATTTTTAAATAGGAAAGCATCGTGATTTTAATAACCACGATGCTTTCTATTTTTTATTTTATATTCTATATATATGATTATTGCTATTAGCACAATTGAAAGTGGATAGTTTCTATAATCAGAAAGACTAAGTCGTCCATCATTATTTGTATGAAGGAAACCAATCCATTTATTTTTACTTGGTGTCCCATCTGTTCCAAAATGATAGAGGTTTTCCCATTCATTTTTTGCGGCTTTACCATCTTTTTTGAAATAGTATTTTGTGTTTGAATCAATTTCTTTCCAAGAGTTTGTCAACATACCTTTGTTTTTGTCGATATAGTAAAGGTTGTTATTATCTTCCACAATACCTGTTCTTAGAGAACCATCATTATTAAAATAGTACCAGTTATTATCAAGATATTTCCAATCAACAGCGACAGTTCCAGAATTAAAGAAGTAATACCAATTGTCGTTATGTTGTGTCCATCCATCTTTTGGGGCTTTATTTTTCCAGTTTTTAAATTTTAATGTATTGTTCTCATTATAGAATCCATAGTGAGGATAATCATTAGAAATATCTTTTACTTCCCCATTATTGAACTCTAAAGAAATCGCTGCTCTGTCTAGTTGACCAGCATTTATAATGCTGATATTTTTTTGTTTCAGATATTCAGCATATTTTTCTTCTACAGGTCTAATACCAGTTTTAATAATCTTTTTAGGATTAAGTTTATCCACAAATTCTTTTGTATTTGATTTTGTTGTTTCTACATGATGATTAAATTTCATAACATCTACTTGACCAATTAATGGGCCAAATTTTTCTTCAAGGTGTCTTTCAGTATTTTCTAAATCCCCACCTAAGAAAATCTTAGTATTGTTTATGTTTACTATTGCTAGAATTGAATTTAAATTATCGTCATATACTTTTTTTAATGAACCATCACTCTCGTATTCATTTTCATAATTTAATAAATCGATTTTTATATCACCTAGCATTAGGTGTGAATCTTTTTCAGTAATGTCTTGAATTACAGTAGTATTAGTTTCTTTTGCTGCTTTTAATGCTCTCTCATATCCATATAAATTATCCCAAAGCCTTGTTTTATCAGAGATTCTATCGTCACTATATTTTTTTATATAAAGTTTATCCGTAGGAATAGTTTTCAAAACATCGTGTGCAGAGCCGATATGATCAGAGTGGGCATGCGTAATAATGATGAAATCAAATTTTTTAATACCTAATTGTTTAATGTGGGCAAATAATCTATCTTGTGTGATTTTATCTCTATCTTTTGTTATACCTTCTCTATCGGGATATCGTGGATTTGAACCATCTGGATATGAAAAATCTTCTCCAGTATCAATCATTGCATAGTGCCCGTTACTTTCTAATATCATCGCGTCAGACCATTCGGCAACAGTTATAATATGTAGTTTATCATCAGACTTTGCATGTATTGTTGGAAGAAAAATCATAGATACTAATACGATTATTATAAGTGTTTTTAAGATTTTCATAAGTACTCCTTTATTAGTTTTTATTGATTTTACTTTTTACCATATTTATCGCATAGTTCATTGTTGAATCTTTTAGTATTGTTAGGATAGCTAGATAATAAATTCCACAGACTGCTATAACTGTGCAGACCATAATAAGCATGTTTAATGTGATTTCATAAGAATTAACGTGGAATACGAATTTTGTAATGAAGTATATTGGAATAAAACCAAGTGATACTACAAGGTATTTGTAAAGCGAAGAAAATACAGCTGATAAGTTTATTAGCTTATGTTTTTTAATGAACTGTATTTCTAGCAATACTACTAATCCTTCTGCAAGTATTGTTGTTCCAATATAGTATTCTGGTTTAAAAATATTACAGAAGTATAATGTTGAATTTAACACTACATTTAATCCACCACCGATAAAGTAAAATGAAGTCAATTTATTTTCGAAATCATTGATAAATATAATTTGCTTTCCTAGTATCATCTCAATAGCCCAAATAATAGTTCTAATCGCAAATATACTTGTTACTATTCCTGCCTCTAAATATTTATCTGATGAATAGATAACAGTTGCATATGTTCCTAGAATCATTATTCCTATACTAGTCGGCATCATTAGGAAAAAGAAAAGAGAAGAACCTTGGTTGATTAGGTTTTCGTATGAATTATAATCTTTTTTTCCTAAATAATATCCCAGTCTTGGTAAACTAACACTTAGAGCTCCACTAAGCACACTGGCTATAAGCATAACTATGTTAAAAGATATAGTATAGTATGAAATATAGTTCGTATCAGGGCTCTTCGTAATAAACATTCTATCAAGTAGAGTATAAAGCATATTGGCATCAGTTAATAATAGCATAACAGTAAGTGCTTTACTAGATGATAATAATTCTTTCAATTCTATTTTAACAAATGAAACTTCTCTTTTTATCCATAAGAAACTTAGTAGATAGTTTAAGATTGTAGTAGCACTCATTATGATTGCATAAGGTATAATATCATCTTCTGTTTTTATAAATGCGAAGATTGATACTAACATTGCGATTCTAATAAATAAAGTTTTGTAAAGAATAAATGTGTAGTTTTCGTATGCTTCATTCATCCATTCAATATTTAAAAATTGAAATAGTGCTTGAATTCCAAGTATATAATATAATGTTTTTAGATTTTCAGTTTCATATTCTCCTACGCTAATAAATATAAAATATAAGGCCGTTACAGTAATCGAAGTAATTACTGATATATAAAATAATTTTGAAAATACGTAATTAATTTTATTTTTATCATCTTTAACTTTACTTATTGATCTAATTCCGTAGTTATAAATACCGAAAGCTGCTATAGGAACGACAAAACTAGCCCATGTATTTGCTGTGTTGAAATAACTGTAGTTTGATTTACTAAGTATCCTAGTCAGATAAGGATTAGTGATTAATGGGAAAACTATGTTCAGTATGTTAACCATTAAACTTGCTAATGCATTGACTTTTATGTTTTTCATTTAAAGGAAATCCTTTCTAAAATTCTATTTTACATTATATCATATTTTTAATTTATTAGCTGAAAATTATAAGTTTAAGATAGAAGATTTTTGAAGTTTATTGATTCTCTATGATATAATAAAGTAGATAATATATTAAAAAATAGTATTTAAAAGGAGAAGAAAATGATATACGCAGGAATATTAGCTGGTGGAACAGGAACTAGAATGGGAATAAGTAATATGCCAAAACAATTTCTAGAATTAGGTAAAAAGCCAATACTTATTCACACAATTGAGAAGTTCTTATTAGAGCCTGAAATCGAAAAAATCGTAGTCGGTGTTCATGAAGATTGGGTATCTCATGCTGAAGACTTAGTAGAAAAATATGTTTCAGCGTTTGCTGATAGAATCATTATTACACCTGGTGGTGTTGATAGAAATACAACGATAGAAAATATCATAAACAGAATTAATGAATATAAACCTTTAACTGACGAAGATATTATCGTAACTCACGATTCAGTTCGTCCATTCATCACACTTAGAATTATTAAAGACAACATACGTCTAGCTAAAGAAAGTGATGCAGTGGACACAGTAGTAGAAGCTGTTGATACGATTGTAGAAAGTATTAACGGAGAATACATTTCAAACATTCCAAACAGAGCACACTACTACCAAGGTCAAACACCTCAAAGCTTCAAATGTTTAGATTTTTTAAACTTATATAACTCATTAGACAAAGAAGAAAAACAAATACTTACAGATGCATGTAAAATATTCGTTATAAAAGGGAAAAAAGTATCACTAGCTAAGGGAGAATACTCTAACATCAAAATAACTACAGTAACTGACCTTAAGATAGCTAAGAGTATGCTAGAGGACGAGTAATATGATAAATCAAATATATCAATTAATTAAACCGAAATTTATTAATGTAAAATACAACGAAGAGAACATAAATGATGGTGATAAAATCATCATTCGTCCGAATTATATGGCATTATGTCATGCAGACCAAAGATACTACCAAGGGAAAAGAGATCCTAAGGTACTAGCTAAAAAACTACCAATGGCACTTATTCATGAATGTGCAGGAATAGTAATCGCAGATCCAACAGGTACATATAAAGCTGGGCAAAAGGTAGTAATGATACCTAACCAACCACCAAGACAAAGTGACGAAGAATTCTATGAAAACTACATGCCAGGGACACACTTCCTATCAAGTGGTTTCGATGGTTTTATGAGAGAATTCGTAACTCTGCCTAAAGATAGAGTTGTAGCTTATGATGGTGTAGAAGATTCTGTTGCGGCTATTACAGAGTTCATAAGTGTTGGTATGCACGCAATGGACAGATTCTTAAAGAACTCACATAGTAAAAAAGAAAGAATAGCGATAATCGGTGATGGAAGCCTAGCTTATGTTATGGCAAACATAATAAACTACACTCTGCCAGAGTGTGAGATAATCGTAATAGGTCGCCACTGGGAGAAATTAGAACTATTCAGTTTTGCAAAAGAAAGATACATTACTGATGATATTCCTGAAGACTTGACTTTCGATCATGGTGTAGAATGCTGTGGTGGAGATGGTAGTGGTTATGCGATAAACGACATAATCAAATACATCAAACCACAAGGAAGTTTGGTACTTATGGGAGTTAGTGAATATAAGGTAAATATCAATACACGTGATATCTTAGAAAAAGGACTAATGCTAATAGGTTCATCACGTTCTGGTAGAATCGACTTTGAAAAAGCTATCGAGATGCTGAGTAATAAGAAATTCGAAAGAAGATTTAAGAATATTATTGAACTTGAGCAACCTGTGAGAAATATTAAAGACATTCATAGGGTGTTTATGACTGATTTAAATACTGCATTTAAGACAGTCTTTAAGTGGGAGATATAATAGAATAAAAATAATTTAGGTGATTCATGAAACTATTAAGGTGGTTTTCTGAGTCACCTTTCTATCTTGTAATATTAAAATAAGTAATATTATTTCTATGAATTATCTCATTTTGTGTTATAATGGTAAGTAATATTGTAATGTAGAAAAGAGGCTTTACATTGAAACAACTAATAAAAACTAAAATAGAAAAACTACTTACTGATTCAGAGGAAATAGTAAAAGTTGAAAAGCTAGGTGGTATGACGAATAGTAACTATCTAGTGGAAACTACGAGTAACAAGTATATAGTTAAGTTCTTTGGTAAAGGAACTGATAAGCTAATCAATAGGGTTGCGGAGAAAAATAATCTTGCGAATCTTGCTGATTTAGGTTTAGATGTAAAAAACTATATCTTTGATATTGAATCTGGAATAAAGGTAAATGAATATATTGAGAATGCAACGACTTTTGATGCGCATTATTTAAAAGCGAAGAAAGAAGAAGTTGCGAATATTCTAAAAAAAGTACATAGCTCTGGGAAGGTTCTTGAAGGTGAATTTAGAGTCTTCGATGAGATAAGAAAATATGAAAATCTGATTGAAGGTAATATCAATTATCCTTATTATGAGAAGATAAGGGAGAAGGTATTTTCTCTACAAAATCATCTAGAAGATATTGGT
Organism: Gemella sp.; assembly: GCF_057272915.1. Taxonomy (NCBI): domain Bacteria; kingdom Bacillati; phylum Bacillota; class Bacilli; order Caryophanales; family Gemellaceae; genus Gemella; species Gemella sp. The sequence goes on along the minus strand of NZ_DBHIUF010000004.1, from coordinate 49,030 downwards.
GTCGATAAAAAATCTTGTCATATCGATCTTGTGCCGGAGAATTTCATTGAAGATGAGAATGGGCGTATTTATCTTATTGATTGGGAATATTCTGCGATGAATGATCCGATGTGGGATTTGGCGGCGTTGTTCTTGGAGTCTAACTTTAGAAAAGCCGAGGAAGGGGAATTCTTTAAAGCGTACTTTAGTGAAGATACTCCAGTTAGCGTAGCTAAGATTATGATTTATAAAATATTACAGGACTTCTTGTGGAGTCTATGGACGATTTATAAAGAAGAACAGGGTGCAGATTTTGGAACTTATGGTAAAGATAGATACCTAAGAGCGGTTAAGAATTTAAAGGAGTATGTAGAAAGTTATGAAAAATAAAGTAGGAATTTCAGCTGGACTTTTATCTGGTATGTTTTGGGGTTTAGGGCTTGCGATAAGTGCGTATATATTTTCACTGTATAATATCTCGCCTTTCGCGGTTGCTGTAATCCATGATTTTATTAGTATTTTTGTTTTATTGGCGATTATTTTAGTTAAGTATAAAACAATTAATTTAAAGATTTTTACGAATATAAAAAGTGTTAGTGTTATTGTAGGCGCGCTTCTTGCGGGACCTATTGGGATGCAATGTAATCTATATGCGGTGAAGTATATAGGAAGTGGGTTGACATCTTCGATTACAGCGATTTATCCAGCTGTGTCAGTAATATTAGCTGTGATATTTTTAAAAAATAAAGTCTCATCGAAAACACTATTAGGAATAGCGCTTATTATTGTTGGTATTTTTATCCAAAGTTATAAGAGTGAACAGGTTGAATCATTTTATCTTGGATTTATGTTTGCATTAATTTGTGCAGTTGCATGGGGTAGTGAGAGTGTTCTAAGTTCATATGCTATGAAAAATAATCTTAATGAGTTAGAGACTTTATTAATTCGTCAGGTGACATCATTTTTAGCGTATCTAGTAATAATATCATTCAATGGATTAGGAATCGAAACGAGTCTTGATGTGAAATTCGGCGGACTTATCGTCTTCTTCGTAGTTAGTAATATGGTATCGTATATTTTATATTATATGGCGATTAATAAATTAGAACCAGCTAAGGCAACAGGACTAAATGTTAGTTATGTTGTTTGGACGATATTATTCTCGATGATTTTTGTCGCATTAGAGGTGAATTTACAATTAGTAGTTACATCTATTATTATCATACTAGGTGTTTATGTTATTGTTAGAGAGGAGTAATAAATAGATAATGAAAGCAATTATATTAGCTGCGGGTTTAGGAACGCGTCTTAGACCTATGACAGATAATACTCCCAAGGCTTTAATAAAGGTTAAAGATAAGCCGCTTGTGGAATATCAAATTGAATTTTTAAAAGAAAAAGGGATAGATGAAATAATTGTTGTTGTTGGATATTTACATGAACAATTCGATTATTTAAAAGAAAAGTATAATGTAGAGTTAGTGTTTAACGATAAATACGCTGAGTATAACAATTTTTACTCATTATACTTAGTTAAGGAAAAATTGGCGGATAGCTACGTAATCGATGCAGATAACTATTTATTCAAAAATATGTTTAGAACTGATATTGATCGTTCGACATATTTCAGTGTTTACCGTGAAGATTGTGAGAATGAATGGTTCTTAATCTACGGTGATGATTATAAAGTACAAGATATTATCGTGGACAGTAAAGCAGGAAGAATCCTTAGCGGGGTATCTTTCTGGGATAAGAAAACTGCAGAGAAAATCGTAAGTTTTATCGATAAAGCCTATGAAAGTAATGAGTTCATGAACTTGTACTGGGATAATATGGTTAAAGGTAATATTGAGAAACTAGATGTTTATGTAGAAGAATTAGAACCGAATAGTATCTATGAAATTGATAGTGTTAAAGATTATAATAAATTAGAAGAAATACTAAAAGAAGAGTGTGAGAGATAATCTCCATTCTTTTTTTCTTTTGGTAAGGTATTAAGTAATAATATTTCTTGCTTTTTTGTAATATAGATGTAATAAAAAATAATCTAATTGTAACCCTAAAAATAGCTTAAATATGGTATAATTATCAGTGCAAAATAATGAGTAAAGAGGATAATGAAAAATGGGAAGAAATAAATTAAAATTAGGATTAGGAGTATTAACAGTATTAGCTACACCAATAGCTGTAAATGCAGTAGCTAGTAGTGACGCTTTAGCAGCACAAGGCTGGGTTAAAAGTGGAAATACTTGGTACTTTTACAATCAAAATGGAACATTAGCAAAAAACTCTTGGGCAGGAAACTATTGGCTAGGAGCCGATGGTAAGATGGCTACTAATTCTTGGGTAGATAATGGTCGATATTATGTAGATGGTAATGGTGCATGGGTGAAAGGTGCCCATAGACAAGCTGAAGTTAAGAAGCAAGGCTGGGTGCAAAATGGCTCAGCATGGAACTATTATCACCAGGGGAATATAGTTAGGAATGCTTGGATAGGAAGCTACTGGCTAGGAGCCGATGGAAGAATGGCAACAAGTTCATGGGTAGATAATGGTCGTTATTACGTAGATGGCAATGGAGTCTGGGTAAGAAATGCGCAAAAACCAGTAGAGAAAAAACACGGCTGGATAAAAGAAGGAAGCGCATGGTATTACTACGAAAATGGGGCATTAGCTAGAAACAAATGGATCAGCGGAAAATATTGGCTAGGTGCAGATGGTAAGATGGCGACAAGTTCATGGGTAGATAATGGTCATTATTACGTAGATGGCAATGGAGTCTGGGTAAGAAATGCGCAAAAACCAGTAGAGAAGAAACACGGTTGGATAAAAGAAGGGAGCGCATGGTATTACTATGAAAATGGAGCATTAGCTAGAAATAAATGGATTAGCGGAAAATATTGGCTAGGAGCCGATGGTAAGATGGCGACAAGTTCATGGGTAGATAATGGTCGTTACTATGTAGACTCTAATGGTGTATGGGTAAAAGATGCAAAGAAACCAGAAGCTAAAAAACACGGCTGGGTGAAAGAAGGGACTACTTGGTATTATTTCTATCAAGGTCAAATTGTTAAGAATGCCTGGATTGGAAGTTACTGGCTAGGAGCTGATGGTAAGATGGCGACAAGTTCATGGGTGGATAATAATCGCTATTATGTAGGGGCTAATGGTCTATGGGATAAAAATGCTAAGAAACCTGAAGAAAAAGCAGTGGTTAAAAAGAACGGCTGGGTAAAAGAAGAAAACACTTGGTACTACTATGAAAATGGTACATTAGCTCGTAATAAATGGGCAGGGAATTACTGGTTAGGAGCCGATGGTAAGATGGCGACTAATGCATGGGTAGATAATGGTCGTTATTATGTAGATGGAAATGGGGCCTGGGTGAAAAACGCAGGTCATGGAGTTAACTATTCAAGTTATTACAAAGTAACCTCATTATACATTCCTGTATATGATACGAATGGTCGTATTTTATCTCATGTTTCTAAAGATACAGTATTATTTAGAGATAATAGATCGACTGCGAACGGAAGAATTCCTGTTCAAGTCGCGGGACTTACAGGTTATGTTAATGCTAGCCAAGTAACTGCGATTGATTCTAGTAATACTTTTATTCCGGATTATGTAAGTGATGGAACGTATGTGTATCACAGATATTCACCGTATACTAAAGTAATGGTTGCTCATCATAATGCTAATATGCAAGTTGGTAAATCTTATTACTCTGCAGATGGAATTAACTTTGGAACATTCAAACTAGATCATCCATTCCAATTTTCTAATTTAAAATCTAGAACTAACTATACAGCGACTGATATTAATAGATTGTATAATATAATGGGAGCTAGCGATAGTAAGTTAGCAGGTAAAGGAGCTACATTTAAAGCTGCTGAACAAAGATACGGAGTTAATGCTTTATACCTAGTAGCACATAGTGCTTTAGAAAGTGCTTGGGGAAGAAGTAAAATCGCTAAAGATAAGAATAACTTCTTCGGTATATCAGCGTATGATGATAGCCCATATACTTCTGCGACTAAGTATGATAATGTAGATAGTGGTATAATGGGAGCAGCTCGTTGGATTAATGAAAGATATTTACATAATTCTGGATATCCTGCGAATGGAGCATATCTAGGAAATAAAGCAGGTGGTATGAATGTTAACTACGCGACTGCACCATATTGGGGTGAGTCTATCGCGAGTATAATGTTCAGTGCTAATGAAAAATTAGGAAGAAAAGATAGATAAGAAAGGAAGGGCTAGGTTAGTATTTTAATCTAGCTTCCTTTTTGATAAAGGAGATAATTATGTTAGTTTCGGTTGTAATCGGACTTTTAAACGAGGAAAAGTTTTTACCAAGATTGATAGAAGACTTTAAGAATCAGACATATGATCACAGCAAGATAGAATTAATATTTATAGATGGAATGTCAAAAGATAAAAGTTGGGAAATATTGGAAAACTTTAAAGCTAGTAATCATGATTTTTACGATGTAGTATTGTTAAAAAATCCTAAGGTAATATTGTCAGCTGGTATGAATGTAGGTATAAAAGCTGCAAGAGGCAGATGTATCCTTAAAGTAGATTGCCATTCGCATATTACTGAGAATTTTATTGAGAATAATGTTAAAGTTATTGAGAGTGGAGAAGATGTTTGCGGGGGACCACGTCCAAATATTATCGAGAATGAAGATAATCTAAGTAAGACATTATTGTTGGTCGAGGAGAATATGTTTGGTAGTGGTATAGCGAATTATCGTAAACAGACTTCTAAACAATATGTAAGTTCAGTTTTCCAAGGTATGTACAAAAAGGAAATATTTGATAAGGTTGGCTTACTGGATGAAAAAGTAGGTCGCGTTGAGGATAATGAACTGCATTATCGAATTAGAAAAAATGGTTATAGGATTCGTTATAGCAATGATATATTATCGTATCAATATACTAGACCGACAGTAAATAGAATGTTAAAACAAAAATATTCAAACGGTTATTGGATTGGGAAAGTGAGTCATGTTTATCCAAAGGCTTTCTCTATCTTCCACTTTGTTCCTTTTGTATTTATCTTAGGAATAATCTTTAGTTTATTGATGTTACCATTGACGAAGTTATTCGCAGTATTTCTTGTGATTGCTTATGGCTTATTCACAATTCTCGTTACATTAATGACTATTATTAATAATAAGTTCAACGCAACGATGTTGTTAATTCCAATTTTACTATTCTTAGTACACTTCAGCTACGGAGTGGGGACTTTAGTAGGATTAGTTAAAGGATTTAAGTGGAAGAAGGAATATTATAAAAAATAGAATATGGAATTTAATGAGGTGATTTGACAAAATTGATTTCTGCGAAATAACGATTTTTGAGTCACTCCTATATTTGTAACTAACTTGTAATATCGCATGGGTTAGCTTAGTGGTATAATAGAAAATGCATGAGTGTATAAAAATAGGAGTAAGGAGCAGGAATTTATTATGAAAAAAAATAGATTAAAATTCGGATTAGGAGTGCTAACTGTATTAGCTACGCCAATCGCAGTAAATACGGTAGCTGGTACTGAAGTGCACGCAGCTCAAGGATGGGTGCAAAGTGGTTCATCATGGTTCTTTTTCAATAATCAAGGGCAATTAGTAAGAAACGCCTGGGCAGGAAATTATTGGCTAGGTGCTGACGGTAAGATGGTGACAGATGCTTGGGTAGACAATGGTCGCTATTATGTAGGAAGTAATGGCGCTTGGGTGAAAGGAGCTCAAAAACCTGCTGAAGTTAAGAAGCAAGGATGGGTTCAAAATGGTTCAGCATGGTACTATTATTACCAAGGGAATATAGTTAGAAACGCTTGGATTGGAAGTTATTGGTTAGGTTCTGACGGTAAAATGGCAACTAATACATGGGTAGACGGAGGACGTTACTATGTGGGTGCTAATGGAGTTTGGGATAAAAATGTTAAGAAACAAGAAGCACCGAAACCAGTTGAGAAGAAAAATGGTTGGATAAAAGAAGGTAATACTTGGTATTATTATAATCAAGGAATCATGGTGAGAAATGCTTGGCAAGGAAACTACTGGTTAGGATCTGATGGTAAGATGGCTACAAATTCGTGGGTAGATAATGATCGTTACTATGTAGGCGCTGATGGTTCTTGGGATAAGAATGCTAAGAAACAAGAAGAGAAAAAACATGGTTGGAAAAAAGAAGACAACTCATGGTATTATTATAACCAAGGTCAAATGGTTAAAAACGCTTGGGTAGGAAGTTATTGGCTAGGATATGATGGTAAGATGGCGACAAACGCATGGGTAGACAATGATCGTTATTATGTAGGAGCCAATGGAGTTTGGGAAAAAGATAAGAAAAAAGAAGAAGAGAAAAAACGTGGTTGGAAAAAAGAAAGCAATGTTTGGTATTATTACAATGAAGATGGTACATTAGCTCGTAATAAATGGGCAGGAAATTACTGGTTAGGATCTGATGGTAAGATGGTTACAAATGCCTGGGTAGATAATAACCGCTACTTTGTAGGAAGTGATGGAGCATGGGAAAAAGATAAGAAAAAAGAAGATCCGGTTCCAACAGGTAAACACACTGGCTGGGTTAAGAGTGGAAGTACTTGGTACTATTTCAATGCACAAGGTCAAATGGTTAAAAATGCATGGGCAGGAAATTATTGGCTAGAAGCTGACGGTAAAATGGCTACCAATAAATGGGTAGATAACAACCGTTACTTTGTAGGAAGTGATGGAGCTTGGGTTCAAAATCCAACTAACAATACTAACTTGAATAGAGTATTAGATATCGCTCGTAGTTACTTAGGTGTTGAAACTGGTTCAAGAGAGCATAAGAAAATTGTTGATGCATATAACTCTGTAGATCCAAAACCAGTAGGATATACTGCGACGTATGATGATGACTGGTGTGATATTTTCGTTACAACAGTATATCAACAAGCAGGATTAAGTGACCTTATCGGTAGAGAATGTGGTGTTCAACGTCACATTGGTATCATGGAGAAAAAAGGTATCTGGAAAGGAAGAACTCAACCTAAAGTAGGAGACATCGTTACATTTGACTGGGACGGTGGAGGTTGGGCAGACCACATCGGTATCGTTGAATCAGTAAATAATGGTGTAATCACTACAATTGAAGGTAACTCATCGTTATATGCAGGAAGTACTGCTAAAACAAAAGTAAATAGAAAAACATATAATTGGAATTCTAGCTACATTAAAGGTTATGCAAGGCCAGCGTACTAAAATTTAGTATTTAAAAATGTAAAGTTCTCAGAAGTTAAAGTATAAAGAAGATTAAAGATATTCAAGTATATCTCTCAGATAGATTTGAATATCTTTAGTTCAAGAAGGGAAACTTAATAAAATTTATTTTTGTGAAATTATGATTTTTAAGTCTATCTCATTTGTTTTTATTGATTAAAAATAGTATAATTTAGAATGAATTTATTAGTAATATAGGAGGTGACAGGTTTATGAAAAGAAGAATAAGTATGATTCTCGTAGGTGGTTTATTGTTAACAAGTTTTAATAATGCTAAAGCAGATTGGGTAAAAGATCATCAAGGTAAATGGGAATATTTTTCTAATGATGACAGTTTAAGTAATTTTTATTCTGGAAAACCAAATGAATTTGTAAAACCTGTAAAACTTCCGCAATATTATCAAGCAGATACGAGATGGGGGTTTAAGAGATACGGCATTTCAAATATGAAAGAGACAGGTTGTGTACCTACTGCTTTATCGATGATAATATCAGGTCTAAAGGAAAATGTTACACCAGTACAAGTAGCAGACTATATTTATGATACTTCTATGGAGATGAACATGACATTTTCAGGAACATCAAGTTATGGAGCGGAAATAGCTTTAAGTTACTGGAATTTGAATTATCACACCATTAATTCTAAAGAAAGTTTGGAATTGGCTTTAAGAAAAGGAAATATTGTTTATGGGGCTGTAGGGCACGGGATTTTTGTAAAAGGTTATTCTACTCATGCGGTTGTTCTTAGTGGTTATGAGGGTGGAAAGACTCATGCGATAGATCCAGATAATCCAGAAAAAACAAATAGATGGTATAGTATTAATGATATATGGAATCAACGTAGCATGGCTCCTGAAGATAATGTTACTGGGGGAGCATTTATAGTAGTTTATAAATAATATTTAATATACTTGGTTAGATAATAAGTTCGGAGTTGGGAAAAATCCAACTCCGAATATTTTTATAATATTTATTAATAGGTCTTAGTCAGCGAATCCATTTGGATGTTTACTTTGCCATCTCCAAGAGTCTTCACACATACGTTTTACATCGTACTGTGCTTCCCAACCAAGTTCTTCTTTAGCTTTTGAAGCGTCTGCGTAACATGCAGCGATATCTCCTGCACGACGTGGTGCGATAACGTAAGGTAAGTCACGACCAACAGCAGCTGAAGCACTTTTAATAATATCTAGTACAGAGTATCCTACTCCTGTTCCTAAGTTGTATTTAGTTAGCCCACTACCTTTTTCTAATTTTTTAAGGGCAGTCACGTGACCACGAGCTAAATCTACTACGTGGATATAGTCGCGAACTCCAGTACCATCATGTGTATCGAAGTCATCACCGAAGACGTTAACTTTTTCTAATTTACCAACAGCTACTTGCATTACGTATGGAAGTAGGTTATTAGGAATTCCTGTTGGATCTTCACCAATATCTCCACATTCGTGTGCTCCGATTGGATTGAAGTAACGAAGTAATACAACGTTCCATTCATTATCAGCAGCATAAACATCTCCTAAAATCTCTTCTAAAATCAGTTTAGTACGTCCGTATGGGTTAGTTACAGATAATGGGAAATCTTCTTTAATTGGTAATGCGTGAGGATCTCCGTATACTGTAGCTGAAGAACTGAAGATGATGTTCTTACAGTTGTGTTTTTCCATAACGCGGCATAGTGTTGTAGTTCCGGCTACGTTGTTATCGTAGTATTTTAAAGGTAATTGGCAAGATTCACCTACAGCTTTTAATCCGGCGAAGTGAATAACTCCAAAAATATTTCCTTCTTTTTCAAAGATTTCGTCTAATTTAGCTTCATCACGAATATCAGCTTCGTAGAATGTTACTTTTTTTCCTGTAACTCTTTCTACTACTTCTAAACTTTTTTTGTTTGCATTGTATAAGTTGTCAACAACAACTACTTCATTTCCATTGTTTAATAATTCTATACAAGTGTGAGACCCGATAAATCCAGCTCCACCTGTTACTAGTATCTTTTCAGCCATAGTGTAATTTTCTCGTTTTAAAACGAGTCCTTCCTATAATTTTATATATTCATTTTATAGGAAGTAAGGTAGAGTGTCAATAAATATGTGAGGAATATTAAGTTTATATTACAGATAGGGTAATTCTTTGAAATAATATTAAATTTATAATAAAATAGTAAAATATGTATTTATGTAAATAGAAATTATTTTTAAAGAATTTGAGAGGAATTATTTATGAAGAAAAATAAATTAAAATTAGGATTAGGAATGTTGACGGTATTAGCTACACCGATTGCGGTTAATGCTGTAGTGAGTAACGATGCTTTGGCTGCTCAAGGATGGGTTAAGAGTGGAAATACTTGGTACTTTTACAATCAAAATGGGACATTAGCTAGAAACGCCTGGGCTGGAAACTATTGGTTAGGTGCAGATGGAAAAATGGTGACAAATGCCTGGGTAGATAATGGACGTTACTATGTAGGAAAAGATGGAGCATGGGTGAAAGGAGCTCAAAAACCAGTTGAAGTCAAAAAACAAGGATGGGTACAAAGTTCAGGAACATGGTACTACTATAATCAAGGTCAGTTAGTAAGAAGTGCGTGGATAGGAAATTACTGGCTAGGAACTGATGGTAAGATGGCAACAAATGCATGGGTAGACAACGGACGTTACTATGTAGGAGCAAACGGGGCATGGGATAAAAATGCTAAGAAACAAGAAACACTAAAACCAGAAGTGAAAAAACAAGGTTGGGTACAAAGTTCAGGAACATGGTACTACTATAATCAAGGTCAGTTAGTAAGAAGTGCGTGGATAGGAAATTACTGGCTAGGAACTGATGGTAAGATGGCAACAAATGCATGGGTAGACAACGGACGTTACTATGTAGGAGCAAACGGAGCATGGGATAAAAATGCTAAGAAACAAGAAACACCAAAACCTGAAGTTAAGAAACAAGGTTGGGTAAAAGAAAGTAATACTTGGTACTACTATGAAAATGGAGCATTAGCTCGTAACAAATGGATTGGTAGTACATATTGGGTTGGAGCCGATGGAAAAATGGCAACAAATGCCTGGGTAGACAACGGGCATTACTACGTAGGAGCAAATGGTGCATGGGATAAAAACGCTAAGAAACAAGAAGCGCCGAAACCAGAAGTAAAAAAACAAGGTTGGGTAAAAGAAGGAAGTATATGGTATTACTATGAGAATGGAACATTAGCTCGCAACAAATGGATCGGTAGTACATACTGGGTAGGAACCGATGGAAAAATGGAAACAAATGCGTGGGTAGACAACGGACGTTATTACGTAGGAGCAAACGGAGCATGGGTGAAAGATGCTAAGAAAGAAGAAGCACCAAAACCAGTAGAGAAAAAAGGTTGGATAAAAGAAGGGAATGCATGGTACTTCTACCACCAGGGTCAAATTACTAGAAATGCCTGGGTAGGAAGCTACTGGCTAGGTTCTGACGGGAAAATGGCAACAAATGCCTGGGTAGATAATGGGCGTTACTACGTAGGAGTAAATGGAGTATGGGATAAAAATGCTAAGAAAGAAGAAGCACCGAAACCAGAAGTAAAAAAACAAGGGTGGGTGAAAGAAGGAAACACTTGGTATTACTATGAAAATGGAACATTAGCTCGTAGCAAATGGATCAGTAGTACCTATTGGGTAGGAGCTGATGGAAAGATGGCGACAAATGCGTGGGTAGACAACGGACGTTACTACGTAGGAGTAAACGGAGCATGGGACAAAAATGCTAAGAAACAAGAAGCGCCAAAACCTGAAGTTAAGAAACAAGGTTGGGTAAAAGAAGAAACAACATGGTATTACTATGAGAATGGTTCATTAGCACGAAATAAATGGGTAGGAAACTATTGGTTAGAATCAGATGGAAAGATGGCGACAAATGCCTGGGTAGATAATGGACGTTACTACGTAGATGCTAATGGTGCGTGGGTGAAGGATGCATCCAAAGATAAAAACACCAAACGCTCAATCTTCTTGGATCCAGGTCACGGAGGAAGTGATTCAGGTGCAGTAAGCGGTGGAGTAAGAGAAAAAGACTTAACACTTAGTGTGTATAATAAAGTAAGTAGCAAACTTGCATCTTTAGGATATACAGTGTTAACAAGTAGAAATGTTGATAAAGATGTAGACTTAGTAGATCGTGCAGATCAAGCTAATAAAGCTAATGCGGATATGTTATTAAGTATTCACTTTAACGCTGGTGGACGAGGTATTGCACGTGGTATCGAAACATACTACTATCAGTCGCAAGAAGATAGAGTTCCTAAGATAAACAAAGAAAATCATAACAATGCTGAGAGATTAGAAAGAAGTAGAAAATTAGCTAATAAAGTACAACAAAACCTACTGTATCAAACTGGAGCAAACGATAGAGGAGTTAAGCGTGCTTCATTCACAGTTCTTCGTGAAACTTCTATTCCATCAATTCTAGTTGAATTAGGATTTATAGACAACCCAGAAGAACGCAATAAAATCAAAACAAATGAATATCAAGAGCGTTTAGCAAATGGTATTGTTGACGGAATTGTAGAATATTATAAATAGGTAATTAATTATAAAGAAGTTGTCGAGGAATTGGCGACTTCTTTACTTTTAGAATAACAAGAAAAATAACCTGTAATTTCTTGAAATAAGGTGTTAATTGGTGTAAAATAAGTATTGCAATTTAAATAAGTATGTAGATTTTTAGAGGTGAAAATATTATGACAAAAAATAAATTAAAATTAGGATTAGGAGTGTTAACGGTATTGACTACACCGATTGCGGTTAATGCTGTAGTAAGTAACGATGCTTTGGCAGCTCAAGGATGGGTTAAGAGTGGAAATACTTGGTATTTCTACAATCAAAATGGAACATTAGCCAGAAATGCGTGGGCAGGAAACTATTGGCTAGGTTCTGACGGGAAAATGGTGACAAACGCATGGGTGGATAATGGACGATACTATGTAGATGGTAATGGAGCATGGGTAAAAAATGCTAAAAAACCAGAAGTAAAAAAACAAGGCTGGGTAAAAGAAGGAAATGCCTGGTACTTCTACTACCAAGGTCAAATTACTAGAAATGCCTGGGTAGGAAGCTATTGGCTAGGTTCAGATGGAAAAATGGCAACAAGCGCATGGGTGGATAATGGTCGCTACTACGTAGGAGCAAATGGAGTATGGGATAAAAATGCTAAGAAACAAGAAGTGCCAAAACCTGAAGTTAAGAAACAAGGTTGGATGAAAGAAGGGAACACTTGGTATTACTATGAAAATGGAACATTAGCTCGTAGCAAATGGATTGGAAGTACATATTGGGTTGGAGCCGATGGAAAAATGGCAACAAGTGCTTGGGTAGACAACGGACGTTACTACGTAGGACCGAACGGAGCATGGGACAAAAATGCAAAGAAACAAGAAACACCAAAACCAGAAGAAAAAAAACAAGGCTGGGTTAAAGAAGGAACAGCCTGGTACTTCTATCACCAAGGTCAAATTACTAGAAATGCGTGGGCAGGAAACTATTGGCTAGGTTCTGATGGAAAAATGGCAACGAGTGCCTGGGTAGACAACGGACGTTACTACGTAGGACCAAATGGAGCATGGGTAAAAGATGCTAAAAAACAAGAAGCGCCAAAACCTGTAGAGAAGAAACAAGGATGGGTGAAAGAAAATAACGCCTGGTTCTATTATGAAAATGGAACACTAGTTAAAAATAAATGGGTAGGAAACTATTGGCTAGGTTCTGATGGGAAAATGGCAACAAGTGCCTGGGTAGACAACGGACGTTACTACGTAGGACCAAATGGAGCATGGGTAAAAGATGCTAAAAAACAAGAAGCGCCAAAACCTGTAGAGAAGAAACAAGGATGGGTGAAAGAAAACAACGCCTGGTTCTACTATGAAAATGGAACATTAGCTCGTAGTAGATGGATTGGTGATACTTACTGGGTAGGAAAAGATGGTAAGATGGTAACAGATAATTGGGTAGACAACGATCGTTTCTACGTGGATAAATCTGGTAAAAAAGATCCATCTATTAAGAAAAAAGTTATCATAAATGACGAACTAGGTTGGCAAAAACGTAATGGTGGAGAATGGTATTATTATGAAAAAGATGGTTCATTAGCACGTAATAAGTGGGTAGGAAACTATTGGCTAGGAGCTGACGGTAAGATGGCTAAGAGTGCCTGGGTAGATAATGGACGTTACTACGTGGATTCAAGTGGTAAATGGGTACCTAACTACGCGAAAGCGGACAAAAACACTGCTGCTTTAAATATGCCTCAATACTATCAAGGTGATTGGCGCTGGGCTAATAGAAGATATGGTCTTGGTACAATGGCACAAAGTGGATGTGTACCAACATCATTAGCTATGGTATTTAATGGACTAGGACAAAAAGTATTGCCAACAGCTGTTGCTGATACAATCTATAACAACACTAACGAAATGAACGTTGGAGGACTAGGAACATCAGGTAAAGGTGCTGTTTATGCGATTAACGCTTATGGATACAAACACACAGTACTTTCAACTAAAGAACAACTTATCGCTGCTTTACAAAGTGGTAAACCTGTCTTTGCGACTGTAGGAAATGGTATTTTCGCAAAAGGCAGATTAACTCACGCTATCGCATTAAGTGGATACAGCAATGGTAAAACTAAAGCAATGGATCCAGATAATATTAATACTACAGGAAGATGGTATGACATCAATACTATCTGGAACCAAAGAAGTACAGATCCTTACGACACTAACATCGGTGGGTCATTCGTAGCAATCGGATAATAGAATAGAACGATGCAGGAATATTGATTTTAAGAAATCTAGTTTCCTGTGTCGTTTTTTTGCTGTAATATTAAATTTATAAGATAGGTTGTTGATAGTTTTATAATGGGGCTGATCCGAAAGTACTAGATTTTGAAAAAAGTTCATGTGAAAACTCATAGACGCAGTGGTTTATTGATATCTAAATTCGCTTTATAAAAGCTTTTTAGATATCTAATAAACTGTGCGGGGGTGACTCTAAAAAATCGATTTCTATGAAATCACGATTTTTGAGTCACTCCCATTTCATTATTTTTGCACTAAATTATAACAGTTGTTGCTAAAACTCATTAAAATTGGTATACTATTAGTTAAAGAACTTGAAAGCGAAGGAGTGTGCTTAAATTATGGTATATAACCACAGAGTTATAGAGAAAAAATGGCAAAAATATTGGGATGAAAATAAAACATTTAAAACATTAGATGATCATACAAAAGAGAAATTCTATGCATTAGATATGTTCCCTTATCCATCAGGAGCTGGACTTCACGTAGGTCACCCAGAAGGGTATACGGCTACTGATATCTTAAGTAGATATAAAAGAGCAAATGGGTATAATGTACTTCATCCAATGGGATGGGATGCGTTCGGATTACCTGCTGAACAATATGCATTAGATACTGGTCATGATCCAAGAGACTTTACTAAAACTAATATTGACACGTTCCGTCGCCAAATTAAAGAATTAGGATTTTCTTATGATTGGGATCGTGAAGTAAATACAACAGATCCTAACTACTACAAGTGGACACAATGGATTTTCAAAAAACTTTATGAAAAAGGGCTTGCATATGTTGATGAAGTACCTGTAAACTGGTGTCCAGCATTAGGGACAGTACTTTCTAATGAAGAGGTTATCGATGGTAAATCTGAGCGTGGAGGACACCCTGTAGAGCGTCGCCCAATGCGTCAATGGGTACTAAAAATTACTGATTACGCTGAAAAACTTCTTGCTGATTTAGATATTCTTGATTGGCCAGAAAGTCTTAAAGCTATGCAACGTAACTGGATTGGAAAATCTGTTGGTGCTGAGATTGACTTCAAAATTGAAGGAACTGATAAAGCATTCACAGTATTTACTACACGTGCTGACACTGTGTTTGGCGTATCTTACTGTGTACTTGCACCTGAACACAAACTTGTAGAAGAAATTGTTACTGAAGGGCAAAGAGCTGTAGTTGAGGAGTACCTCGATATCGTTAAACGTAAGTCTGACCTTGAAAGAACAGACCTTAACAAAGATAAAACAGGAGTATTCACAGGAGCTTATGCGATTAACCCTGTAAATGGTGAAAAAGTAGAACTTTGGATTGCGGACTACGTTCTAGCAAGCTACGGAACTGGAGCTGTTATGGCTGTTCCTGCGCACGATGAGCGTGATTATGAGTTTGCAACTAAGTTTAATCTACCAATCAAAGCTGTTATCGAAGATAATGGTGAAGTTGTTGTGCCATTCTACGGTGATGGTAAACACATCAACTCTGATTTCATCAATGGATTAAACAACGAAGAAGCTATCGCTAAAGTTATTGAATTCTTAGAAGAAAATAAAGTTGGACGTAGTAAAGTTACTTACAAACTACGTGACTGGTTATTCTCAAGACAACGTTACTGGGGAGAACCAATTCCAATTATTCACTGGGAAGATGGTACTATGACTACAGTACCTGATAGTGAACTGCCACTATTACTACCAGAAACTGATAACATTAAACCATCAGGAACAGGAGAATCTCCACTTGCAAATATCGAAGAGTGGTTAAATGTAGTAGATCCTGAAACTGGCAAAAAAGGTAAACGTGAGACTAACACAATGCCTCAATGGGCTGGTTCTTGTTGGTACTACCTACGTTACATCGATCCACATAATGATGAAATGTTCGCAGATCCAGAAAAATTAAAATACTGGTTACCTGTAGATGTTTATATCGGTGGAGCAGAGCACGCAGTACTTCACTTACTATATGCTCGTTTCTGGCACAAAGTACTTTACGATTTAGGATTAGTACCAAGTCGTGAACCATTCCAAAAACTATTCAACCAAGGTATGATTCTTGCTGAAGGTAAAGATGGTCGTCCAGAAAAAATGTCTAAATCTAAAGGTAATGTAGTTAACCCTGATGATATTATCGTATCTCACGGTGCAGATACACTACGTGTTTATGAGATGTTCATGGGACCATTAGATGCTTCTATCGCATGGAGTGAAAATGGACTAGATGGCTCTCGTCGTTTCTTGGATAGAGTATACCGTTTATTCGTAGATGAAGAAACTGGAAAAGTAAATGATAAAGTTCAAGATAAAGATAATGCAGAATTAGAAGTAAGCTATAACTACACTATTAAGAAGGTATCAGAAGATATTGAGATTCTTGGATTTAACACAGCTATTTCACAACTTATGGTATTCGTAAATGATTGCTATAAAGCTGAATACATCCCTCGTAAATATGCGTTAGGATTTATCCAACTTCTTGCACCATTTGCACCTCACCTTGCTGAAGAAATGTGGGAAATTTATGGTAACACTGAGTCAATCTCATACGCACCATGGCCGACATTTGATGAAAGCAAACTTGTAAGTGATACTGTAGAAATCGTAGTTCAACTTATGGGTAAAGTTAAAACTAAATTAGATGTTAAGAAAGACTTAACACCTGCTGAATTAGAACAAATCGTTCTAGCTAATGAAGAAGTAAAAGAATTAATCGAAGGAAAACAAGTTATGAAGGTGATTGTTGTTCCCGGAAGATTAGTTAATATTGTAGCTAAATAAGGAGAGAGACATGGAAGAATTAATTTATAGTATTGTTAGCGAAATTGTTGAGCATAAAGATGAAATTAAAATCGAAAAATTCGTTAAAAATGCACGTGAACATTACATTTTAACAGTACACCCAGAAGACTGTGGGCGTATTATAGGGAAAAAAGGTACAGTGATTAATGCAATCCGTACAGTATTAAATTCAACAACATTTAGTAAAAAAGTTTACTTAGATTTAGTAGAATAATAAGATAAATGTTTAATAGTGTTGACGAAAAAAATCTAAATAAAAAAAGTGTATATGATAACTCATAGACGCAGTGGTTTATTGATATCTAAATTCGCTTTATAAAGCTTTTTAGATATCTAATAACCTGTGCGGGGGTGACTCTAAAAAATCGATTTCTCCGAAATCGCGATTTTTGAGTCACTCCCTATTTTGTTTTATATCATAGTTTTTTGTATATAAAGTCCAGGTTACTATTTATTTAAATTTTAAAATGGATATAGTATAATTAGTTGAGAGAAGAATTGATTTTTAAAATGGGAGATAGAAGAGTATAGTTATATTGTACGTTTTATATGATAAGAAAAATATTAAATATAAGAAAGTCATAATTAAATATAAAGGAAGGGATATAAAATGGTAAAAATTAAAGCTAATGGCAATGAAATAGCGCTATTAACTTCAGATACTGATTATATCAGTTTAACTGACATTGCAAAATATAAAGACTCGGAAAATCCAAGATATATCATACAAAATTGGCTAAGAAATAAATCAACAATAGAGTTTTTAGGTGTTTGGGAACAAATGAATAATAGCAATTTTAACCGTGTCGAATTCGACGCGGTTAAAAATGAAGCAGGGGCTAATAGTTTTGTTTTAACTCCTCAAAAATGGATACAAACTACAAATGCAGTGGGGATTAAGTCAACAGCAGGTAGATATGGTGGGACTTATGCACATTCGGATATTGCGTTTGAATTTGCTTCTTGGATTTCTCCAGAGTTTAAATTATATATTATTCAAGATTATCAAAGATTAAAACAGGAAGAATCATATAAAAATAAATTAGAATGGCAAACTAATAGATATATTTCAAAATTAAACTATACTATTCATACAGATGCAATAAAAAATAACTTAATAACACCTACACTTACTACTACACAAATAAGACATAAGTATGCAAGTGAAGCTGATATTTTAAATATGGCTTTATACGGAATGACTGCAAAAGAATTTAAAAATAAATATCCAGAAAAAGAAGGAAATTTAAGGGATAATTCTACTATTGAGCAGTTAATGATAATGAACAATTTACAAATATTAAATGCTGATATGTTAAAATCAGGTGTATCGTCTGAAATTAGATTACAAAAATTAAATGAAATTGCAATAGAGCAACAAAATATATTAATAAAAAATAATCAAAAAGCATTACAGGAATTGAAAAAATTAAAATAAATCTATTCTGATTTTGAAATAATGTATGTATAAATAATATGTTAATTAGGAGGAAAGTATGCACGAAATATTAGACGGTTATCTAATTAATGATGACAATGTGAAAATAGCATTTACTAATAGGAATGTTGATGCGAAGAGTAGTGAAGATATGAAAAAATTCTCTGCTAAGTATGGATTTAATCATGATAACATAGTTTATAATACTCAGGTTCATGGAGCAGACGTTCGTATTGTTGAATCTGGAGACGATTTTACAGAAAACGGGAAGGAAGCGGATGGTTTAATTACTAATCTTAGAAATACTCCGTTATTGATTTTTACAGCTGATTGTGTACCTGTTGTTTTCTATGATAAAAAGCAAGGTGTTGTAGCCTTAGCTCATGCAGGATGGCGTGGAACATATGGAAATATTGCCGGGGAAATGGTAAATATCATGACAAATAAATATAGATGTAAGGTAGAAGATATTAAGACAATTATAGGTCCATCGGTTAGTGTGGATAACTACGAAGTTTCTTATGAACTTATCGAAAAATTCGCTATTTTAGAAGTGCCAAACTATTATAAAGAAGTTGATGGTAAATATTATTTAGATTTATGGAAATTGAATAAAGAATTATTAAAAAAATGTGGTATACTAGAAGATAACATTAAAATTATTGATTTCTGTACGGTAAGAGATAATGATAAATTCTTCTCATATAGGTTGGACAATGCTACTTCAAAACGTATTGGAACAATAATTCAATTAGATTAAATTCACATAGAATAGAGGAAATTATATTGGAAAAAGATATTAAATTAGTAGAACAAGTAGCTACATTTAAAAGATTGCCGAAAAGTGATAGTAGATGGCGTGTAGCATTTTATTATATAGCGAAAGAATTCTGGGATTTAGAAGAGGTTTTTGTGATAATCGATAAAGCACTTTATGAAGAACAAGGTCTTAAAATTCCAGTTTTTAGAGAGTATAAGGAAGCGGAAGGGTTCCAAATTTTTTCTAGTTATATAAAAGCGAAGGAATTTGTAGAAAAACAAGGTGATTTATTTGTTGCAGCAAGTGGCGAAAAACTTATTGGTAGAATACGTCAAGGTGCATTTAGAGAGGTTTTCGTTCCATTTTTTGCTGAACAAAACTTCAACTATTTACTAAATGAAGATGAAGCACTATTTGCTGATACTTTCAAACGACTTCTTGCGGTTATGGAAGCTAGCGAGAACTATATTGTGGATCAAGAACAAGAGGATATGCTTAAAGCAGGCGATGTTCAAGGATTCTTCGCGGATATCTGTAAAAAATATATAGTATTAGTATAAAGATAAACATCAAGCGTAATTTTGTCATGTTTGAACTTCAATCATGGATTAATTACGTTTGAGTTTTTTTATTTAGGTTTCATTAGGTTACAAATGTTGCATCCTTCTTATTTTTTTCATATAATTTACATATAGAATAATAAACAGAATTTAATATAAGGAGGTAAAAAATGAGTAAGAGAAAACATAGAAAATTATATTTTTTATTTATGTTATTAGAAATTTTACTATTGATAATGATTTCTGGATGGTATTATTTTTCTGAAAGAAAGATGGGGATGATAAGACATATATTATACAGAAATATTTATAAATTCCCAAAATACTTTACTGATACAAATATAAAAGTAATAATAGCTTGTTTTATTGTTATTTTAGTTATTCAGTTAGTATTATTTTTAAGAGCTAGAAGATTTTTATTTAGTTTTATATTGAATATAGTATTTATAATCTTTTCAATATATTTCATTATAAATTATAATGCGGATAAGGTCTTTATTTATTACTATTTAATAATGTTTTGTGGTTTATTTAATATATTTAGATTTTTACAATACATGACTTTAAATCATAAAGTAGGAAATTAGTATAAAAATTTATTCGTAAAAAATATTAAGTACATTTAAACTTTTCTTTAAACTTTGTTTAAGTTGCTACTGATATTATAAAAATATAAGTAAAATAATCTTAACCTTAAAATAATAAAAATGAGGTTTAAAAGGAGGATTCTTATGGAAAATAGAAATAACAACCAAAATAATGAAGAATTAAATAATCAAGGAAATTATAATGAACAAAATAATTATCAAAATTATGATAGTGTAGAAAATTCTCAGTACAATAATTATGAAAATTATCAAGAGATGAACAATGTGCAAGTGCCTGTTCAGCAGAAAAATAACTATGGAAAATTATTCCTAACTGTTTTTGCAGCGTTTGCTCTTGGAGCTACTAGTGTTTTTGGAGCACAAGCGGTAATGGGAACAGGTAAGACTCTAAATTCTTCGGTAACAGCGACAAAAGAAGACAAAGATAATGAACAAATTACGGTAAACGCAATTTCAAAAGCAAAAGATGCAGTAGTTTCAATCGTGAACTACCAAAGCAGCACATCTAATAACCTAGAGTCAATCTTAGGAGGTTCTAGTAGATCTGGTAATGATTCTGGTGATTTAAAAGCAGCTTCTAGTGGTAGTGGAGTGATCTACAAAAAAGTAGGGAATACAGCATATGTTGTAACTAATAACCACGTTGTTAATGGTGCTAAGAAGTTATCTGTTATCTTAAGTGATGGGACTAATGTAAATGCGGAAGTTGTCGGGACTGATGTTTGGACAGACCTTGCGGTATTAAAAATTAGTGGAGATAATGTAACTACAACGATGGATTTTGCTGATAGTGATAAAATTGCAGTTGGTGAAACAGCATTCGCTATCGGATCACCTTTAGATGTTAACTTATCTAATACTGTTACAAAAGGAATTGTATCGGCTGTAAATAGACAAATTCCTATGGATGTTGATGGTGACGGTAAAAATGACTGGAACCAAACTGTAATCCAAACAGATGCGGCTATTAACCCAGGTAATAGTGGTGGTGCATTAATCAACAGTGAAGGTAAACTTATCGGTATTAACGAGTCTAAAATTGCTAAGGCAACATCTAATGTAAGTGCTGAGGGAATTGGATTCGGTATACCTTCAAATGAAGTGAAACTTATTACTGAACAATTAGAACAATCAGGTAGAGTGATTAGACCTGCGCTAGGTGTGCAACTAGTATCTGTGAATACCGTTGATAGTGATACAGTCAAATCTCAATTGAATTATGAAGGTAAGCAAGGGGTCGTAGTCCGCTATGTTGAAAATGGGACACCAGCAGCGCAAGCAGGTTTAGAGAAATATGATATCATTACAAAATTAAATGGTGAAGAAGTAAAAGACGTTGCTGCAGTTAGAAAATACTTATTTGAGAAATCAAAAATTGGAGATACTGTAAAAGTAACTTACTATAGAAATGGTAAAGAAAATACAACAAATGTAGTTGTTCAAGCAATAAATACAAGATAGGATATTGAGACTTAGGATGGATGCTCCGTTCTAAGTCTTTTTTGATGTTTGAAAAATGTTCGAAACACAGCAAGAGAATAATAATGAAAGTTCTAAAAAATTATAATATCAATTTTTTTAATTGGGGATAGATTAAAGCGCGAAATTGGAAATGTTATTTATGTAGTTTGAAAATTACTAGAATAAGTTGTCAAAATAAAAAAAATGTGTTATTATTAATTTGTAAAATTTTTAGAAAAGAATATAGGTGAAAACATGAAAAAAGTAAGAAAAGCGATTATTCCAGCTGCAGGATATGGTACACGTTTCCTTCCTGCGACTAAAGCATTACCGAAAGAGATGTTACCTATTATCGATACTCCTACTATCCAATATATTGTAGAAGAAGCGGTAAAAGCTGGAATCGAAGATATAATTATTGTAACTGGTAAGCAAAAAAGAGCTATTGAGGATCACTTTGATAGAAATGTTGAATTAGAAGTTGAATTAGAGAATAAAGGCAAGTTAGCAATGTTAGAGAAAGTTAAGTATCCAACGCAGCTTGCTAATATTCACTACGTACGTCAAAAAGAAATGGCAGGATTAGGGGATGCAATCTTAACTGCGCGTAGTTTTATTGGGGATGAGCCATTTGCAGTATTACTAGGTGATGACGTTGTAATTAATGACGAATACCCTGCAATCAAACAACTTATTGATAAAGCAGAAGAAACAGGATGTTCTGTAATTGGGGTTCAAACAGTTCCGGAAGACCAAACACATAGATACGGAGTTATTGCTCCTAAAGGACAAGATGGTCATTTATATGAAGTTGAAACGTTTGTTGAAAAACCAGCTCCAGGAACAGCGCCATCTAATCAAGCGATTATGGGAAGATATGTTCTTAACCCAGGGATTTTCAAACACTTAGCTAAAAAACAAGTAGGTGTTGGTGGAGAAGTTCAATTAACTGATGCTATCCAAATGTTAAACGAAGAAGAAAATGTTTATGCATATGACTTCCAAGGTAAACGTTACGATGTAGGGGAAACAATTGGATTTGTTAAAACTACTATCGACTTCGCACTTAAGTCTGACTTAAAAGATGATTTAGTGCCATACTTAAAAGCTAAATTAGCAGAATTAGAATAAGATTAAAGCGGGAGTGACTCAAAAATCGTGATTTTAGAGAAATCGATTTTGTCGAGTCACCCCCCGCAAAGTTTATTAGATATCTAAAAAGCTTTTATAAAGCGAATTTAGATGTCAATAAACCACTGCGTCTATGAGTTCTCATATACACTTTGTTAAAATTTAGGACTTTTGGGTCAGCCCCTTTTTGAAGAATTGAGGAAGGTATATTATGATTATTAATTACATTGGAGTTTATGGGATTTGCATCAAAGATAATAAACTTTTATGTATAAAAAAGGTAAGAGGTCCTTATAAAAATAGATTTGACTTACCTGGAGGTAGTCAAAAAGAAAGTGAGGGACTCACAGAAACTTTAGTTCGAGAATTTCAAGAAGAAACGGGATGTCAGATAAAAGGTTATGGGAATTGCAGAGCCTATGATGTTTTTGTAGAAGAATCTAATCGTACAGTACATCATATTATGGTATTTTATAACGTTGATATTAATCTCGAACAGCAAGATACGATTTCAGAAAAGTTGGAAGATGAACTAAATGATTCTAGTGGAATATATTGGATTGACTTTGAAGAATTAGATATAAATAATTCCTCGCCATTGATTTTGAAATTCAAACAGGAATTAAGCAATGATAAAGGTGCATTAGAAAAAGTAGTATATAAAAATTGGGAAATATTATAAAAAGAACTTATCCATGAAAAAATATGGATAAGTTCTTTTCTTTATTATTTATTATGACTTGCATTGATTAAGTTTTGTTTTTTCATTGATATAACTGCAGAATAACAGAATACTGCTACGGCTACCCAAATTATTGAGAATGATATTAGTTTCTGAATGCTTAATACTTCTCCGTATACAAAGATTCCTATGAAGAATTGCATTGTAGGTGGTAAGTATTGGAGAATACCTAAAATGTATAGTGGAATTGCTGTAGCTCCTTTAGCAAATAACATTAGTGGAACTGCAGTAATTACACCAGATAATAATAAATATATTAATGTATCTGTTCCAAAAGAATAGAATGTAATTGAGTTATTCGATGAAAGATATCCCATGTAAATAAGTGCGATAGGAGAAACTATAGCTGTTTCAATAAGTAAGCTTGCTTTTGGACTAAGAACAATTTTTTTCTTACATAAGCTATAAAGCCCAAAACTTAGTGCTAGTAATATAGAAATCCATGGAAGAGATCCGAGTGAAATAAATAGGTAAATCAAAGAACCTCCAACACATAGACACGCTATTGTTTGTGTACGTGTTAATTTCTCTTTTAGAAATACTACCGCTAGTATAATTGTAACAATTGGATTTAAGTAATATCCAAAACTTGCCTCTAGTACGTGGTTAGTGTTTACCGCAATTATATATGTAAGCCAGTTTAATGTTATTAAAAATGAAGCTAGTACTAATAGTAAGACACTTTTCTTATCTTTCCAGAGAGTTGTTATTTCATTGAAGATAGATTTTTTATTTTTTGCAATTGTGACTACGATAATCATAAAAACAAAAGAACATATAATCCTCATTGCAAGAACTTCATATGCACCTATTTCTTTTAATAATTTAAAATATATAGGGAATAATCCCCATGAAAAATAACATACGAGGATAGATAGTAAACTTTTTTGAGTATTATTCATATTGTATCTCCTTATCTTAAGTGAATGTATGATAAGTATAACGAAAAATATTGTATATTTCAATGAAAATAGATAGCTACGCATAAAAAATAATCGAAAAAAATCTAATATTTTTTTATAGATGAGTAATTTTCATTATTTTCAAAAGCTTTGCAATAGAATTTTCAAAGAAGGGTGCTATCTTAATTTATAAAACTATAATCTAGAAAAAACAAAAATATTTTCGTGGTTTAAGTTTAAAAATAGTTATATAACACTTTTGAAGGGGATTCAATACTAATTTCAGAAAAAACATATACTAATATATTTTTTTAAAACGTATCCACTCAATAAAAAAGGGGTTCCATTTGTTTGAGAAATAGTATAAAATAAGGGTATGAAAAAGATAACTGTATGATTAGTATGGGAGAGGACAATGGACACCGAAGGGACAAGTTAACATTTAGCGAATGTTAGTGAAATTCTCAGGTAAAAAGACTGTACTAGGACAGAACTCTGAAGCAAGTCAACAGAGAGAGAGCTAACTAAGCTTTCTTTGTGTTGTTTTTATTTTAGGTGGGATGCTATGAAATTGATAACAAACAATCCAAGATTTTTGAAAGAAAATTTTAGAGATATCGAAGTAGAATACCATGAAGTTGAATACTTAGATATATTAAAAAAAGTTAGAGACTACGTTCATGAAAACTGGGAAGTTGTAACACACCCTCTATATGGAAGTGTTAAACCAAACGAAACAATTTACAGATCAGTAGTTATTAGAAAAAATACTGAATTAGATGTTGCTTCTATTAATTTAATTTCTGAAGCGGTAGGAACTTTTGAAAAATTTAGAAATAACAAAGAAGTTCCTCAGTGGACTGATAGAGTAAAAGACGATTTCAGTGTTATCGATCACGATTTACTATTAAATGCGATAAAAAGAATTTTATAAAAAATAAATAAAGGAGAATAATTATGAGTAGACATTATGATGTAATTATTATCGGTTCTGGACCTGCAGGTTTATCAGCAGCGTTATACGCTTCTCGTGCTAAATTAAATGTTTTGGTTCTAGAAAAATCAAAAAATGGGGGACAAGCAGCAATCACTCACATGATTGAAAACTATCCTGGTGCCATTGAAGATCCAACTGGACCACGTTTAACAGCGAGAATGGCAGAACAAGCGAAAAACTTCGGTACTGAATTCAAACAAGAAGAAGTACTAGATGTTAATCTTGAAGGCGACGAAAAAGTAGTTACTTGTACAAGCGGTGATTACACAGCTAAAGCAGTAGTAATCGCAACTGGAGCATCTCCAAGAAAATTAGATATTCCAGGTGTTAGAGAATTAGAAAGTAAAGGTATTTCTTACTGTGCTACTTGTGATGGTGACTTCTTCGATGGTCTTGAAGTATACGTAGTTGGTGGAGGAAATAGTGCTGTAGAAGAAGCTCTATTCTTAACTAAATTTGCTCGTAAAGTAACAATCATCCACTTTGAAGAAGATATTCACTGTGAAAGAATTACAGCTGAAAAAGCAAGAAATCACCCACAAATCGAAATTAGAACTGAAACAGTTGTTCTTGAAGCAATTGGTGATGGAATTTTAGAAGCTATTAAATTGAAAAATGTAGCTACAGGTGAAGAGTATGTGGTAGAAGCTGACGAAGAAGATGGAACTATGGGATTATTCTTCTTCATCGGATATGTTCCTCAAACTAAACTATTTGAAGGTAAAGTTGAACTAACTGAAGGTGGTTATGTTAAAGCTGGAGAAGACACTAAAACAAGTGTTGAAGGTGTATATGTAGCTGGTGACTGTCGTCAAAAAGAAATTCGTCAAGTAGTTACAGCTGTATGTGATGGTGCTGTAGCAGCAATCACTGCAGAAAAATATATTGCTGAAAAATTTGAATAAAATTTTAAAAAATAAAAAAGGAGATAAAGACAATGTTAGAACTAAACAAAGAAAACTTTGAGAGTGAAGTATTGGAAGCCGAAGGATACGTGTTAGTAGACTTCTGGAGCCAAGGATGCGAACCATGTAAAGCACTTATGCCAAGTGTACATGAATTAGCAGACAAATACGGAGACAAACTTAAGTTTGCTGCTCTAGATACAACAAAAGCAAGAAGACTTGCAATCAAACAAAAAGTTTTAGGGTTACCAACAATAGCCATATATAAAGACGGAAGCAAAGTCGAAGAAGTAACTAAAGATGATGCTACTGTTCCAAATATAGAAGCTATGATTAACAAATATTTATAAAAAAAATAAACTCAATGGGGAGGTATTAGGTATGCGTCTTGAATTAGGAAAGATCCATATTAAAGATATACAATTTGCTGCAGAATCAAAAATCGAGGCAAACGTATTATATGTAAATAAAGAAGAGCTTGTAAAAGCTGTTTTCGAGGATGATGCAATTGAATCTGTTGATTTAGAAATTGCTCGTCCAGGTGAGAGTGTTCGTATTACACCTGTTAAGGATGTAATTGAACCTCGTGTTAAAGTTGAAGGTCGTGGAGGAATTTTCCCAGGTATCCTTTCAAAAGTTGATACAGTAGGTGAAGGTCGTACAATCGCACTTAAAGGTATGGCTGTAGTAACTACTGGTAAAATCGTAGGATTCCAAGAAGGTATCATCGATATGACTGGAGTTGGAGCTGACTACACTCCATTCTCTAAAACAAATAACTTAATCGTTATTGCTGAACCTAAAGAAGGAGTTAAACAACACGAACACGAAAAAGCAGTTCGTTACATCGGATTCAAAGCTGCTCGTTACATTGCAGAATTAGCTCGTTCATTAGAACCAGAAGAAGTAGAAGTGTTTGAAACTAAACCTTTATTAGAACAAATTGCTGAATATCCAGATCTACCAAAAGTAGGTTATGTATACATGCTTCAAACTCAAGGTTTATTACACGATACTTATGTATATGGTGTTGATGCTAAACAAATCGTACCAACTATTCTATATCCAACAGAAATCATGGATGGTGCAATTGTAAGTGGTAACTGTGTATCAGCATGTGATAAAAACCCAACATATGTGCACTTAAACAATGGTGTTATTGAAGATTTATACAAAAAACATGGTAAAGAAATTAACTTCTTAGGTGTAATCATCACTAATGAAAATGTTTATTTAATGGATAAAGAACGTTCATCTAACTGGACTGCAAAACTTTGCCGTTACTTAAACTTAGATGCTGTAATCGTATCTCAAGAAGGATTTGGTAACCCAGATACTGACTTAATTATGAACTGTAAAAAAATTGAAGCTGAAAAAGTTAAAACAGTTATCGTAACTGATGAATATGCAGGGCGTGACGGAGCCAGCCAAAGTTTAGCTGATGCTGACGTAGCTGCTGACGCTGTAGTAACTGGAGGAAATGCTAACCAAGTGGTTGTATTACCAAAATTAGATAAAGTTATCGGACACATTGATGTAGTAAATGTAATTGCTGGTGGTAACCAAGACTCATTAAGAGAAGATGGAACTATCGAAGTTGAAATTCAAGCTATTACAGGTGCTACTAACGAAACAGGTTTCGGTTACTTAAGTACTAAAACTTTCTAATTAAGCAAAATAAAAATAAATGTTATAGATTTTAACAAGGAGGAAATAAGATAATGGTAAGTCTTATTAATAAAAAAGTAGTTATCATTGGTGACCGTGATGGTATCCCAGGATTAGCTATTGAAGAGTGTGTAAAACCAATCGAAGGATTAGAAGTAGTATTCTCATCTACTGAATGTTTTGTCTGAACAGCTGCAGGGGCTATGGACTTAGAAAACCAAAAACGTGTTAAAGAAGCTGCCGAAAAATACGGTAACGAAAACGTTGTGGTTTTACTAGGTGCATCTGAAGCCGAAGCTGCTGGTCTAGCAGCTGAAACAGTAACAGCAGGTGACCCAACATTTGCAGGACCACTTGCAGGTGTAGCATTAAATCTTGCTGTATATCACGTTGTAGAAGAAGAAATTAAATCTCAAATAGATGAAGCTATCTATGAAGATCAAGTTGGAATGATGGAAATGGTATTAGATATTGATGAAATCGCAAGCGAAATGAAAGATGTTCGTGGAGAGTAATTAAAAATCTAAATAATAGTTATAGGGGGAAATAAAAATGTCTAAAATAAGAGTAGTACATTATATAAACCAATTCTTCGCTGGAGTAGGTGGAGAAGAACAAGCCCACATTGCACCGGAATTAAGAACTGAATTACCACCGATTAGTGTTCAGTTACAAGGGCAATTGGGAGAAGAATTTGAAGTAGTAGCTGCAGTAGTTTGTGGTGATAGTTACTTCAACGAAAACTTAGAAAAAGTTCAACCAGAACTTTTAGAAATGATTAAAGGATGCGAACCACAATTATTTATCGCTGGTCCAGCATTCAATGCAGGGCGTTACGGGGTAGCAGCTGGTACAATTACTAAAGCTGTTCAAGACGAATTAGGAATTCCAGCTGTAACAGCAATGTATGTAGAAAACCCAGGAACAGACATGTTTAGAAAAGAAGTTTATATTCTTGAAACAGCTGACAGTGCAGCTGGTATGAGAAAAGCTTTACCAAAATTAGCTAAATTTGCAGCAAAATTAGCTAAAGGTGAAGAAATCCTTTCTCCAAAAGAAGAAGGATACCATGAAAGAGGAATCCGTGTTAACTTCTTCAGTGACAAACGTGGATCAGAACGTGCTGTTGAAATGCTTGTTAAGAAAATTAAAGGTGAAGAATTCGAAACAGAATATCCAATGCCTAACTTTGACAGAGTTGAGCCAAATCCAGCTGTTAAAGATTTAAGTAAAGCTAAAATCGCTTTAGTTACTTCTGGTGGTATCGTTCCAAAAGGAAATCCAGATCACATCGAATCATCTTCTGCATCTAAATATGGTGAATATTCATTAGAAGGATTTACTGATTTAACTGATGCAACTCACGAAACAGCTCACGGTGGATACGACCCAGTATACGCTAACGAAGATGCTGACCGTGTATTACCTGTAGACGTAATGAGAGAATTTGTTAAAGAAGGTAAAGTAGGAAGCTTACATGAAAAATTCTATACTACAGTAGGTAACGGTACTGCCGTAGCTAGTGCTGTAGGATTCGCTAAAGAATATGCACAAAAATTAGTAGCCGATGGAGTAGATGCTGTAATCTTAACTTCTACTTGAGGAACTTGTACTCGTTGCGGTGCAACGATGGTAAAAGAAATTGAGAGAGCGGGTATACCTGTGGTTCACATGTGTACAGTAGTACCGATTTCTCTAACAGTTGGAGCTAACAGAATCGTTCCAACTATCGCAATCCCTCACCCACTAGGAAATCCAAAACTAGATGCGGATGAAGAGAAAAAATTAAGACGTGGACTTGTAGAAAAAGCATTACATGCTTTAACTGTAGAAGTTGACGGACAAACAGTATTCGAATAATAAAAAAGAAAGGGGAGCTGAGGGTATGTTTATACCCTCAGCACGATATAGCTATGAATTATCCAGTATTTAAGGGAGCAGGATACATTCTTGTTCATACACCAGATATGATAGTAAGAAATGGATCGACTGCTTCTGTAGAAAGAGTTACGAATCCAGATTCAGAGTTTTTAAAAGAAGTAAATAACCATATTCGTACATATGAAGAAGTGGTTAACTATTTACCTAACCAAGTGTATATTGGTAATAAAACACCTGAACAATTAAATACATATCCAATGCCTTGGTATGATATTAAAGATGAAAAAGGTGAACGACACGGTAAATTTGGACAAATTGTCCCACAAGATGAGTTTTTAGCATTAATGAAACTTTGTGATGCTTTTGACTTAGTTAAACTATCAGAAGAGTTTGTAGCCGCTGTTCGTCCTAAAATAGAGGAAAACTTCAAAGAGCTAGCTCCTTTATTCGAAAAATTAGAAGGATCTGACTTAAGTGATAATGAAGAATCATTCGAAGATTTAGTTCATGAAGGAAAAGTAGTTGGTTATGTTAAAAAAGCTCACGATGTTGATGTGAACTTAAATGCTCACGTTATATTCGAAAATCTAGTAGTTAAAGCTTCTGGAGTTGTTGCTGCATTAGAATTATTACGTAATTCTGGTGTAAACCCAGCTGATATTGACTATGTTGTAGAATGTTCTGAAGAAGCTTGTGGGGATATTAACCAGCGTGGTGGTGGTAACTTCGCTAAAGCAATTGCAGAAGTTGTAGGTTTAGTTAACGCTACTGGATCTGACTTAAGAGGTTTCTGTGCTGCACCAACTCACGCATTAATCAGTGCTTCATCTTTAGTAAAAGCTGGAGTATACAAAAATGTATTAGTAGTTGCTGGTGGAGCAAGTGCTAAATTAGGTATGAATGGTAAAGACCACGTTAAAAAAGGTCTTCCAGTTCTAGAAGATGTTCTAGGTGGATTTGCTGTTCTTATTAGTGAAAATGATGGAGTAAATCCAATCATTAGAACTGATATGGTCGGAAAACACAATGTAGGAACAGGATCTTCACCACAAGCTGTAATGGGAGCTTTAGTAGCTGATCCATTAGATAAAGCTAAATTGAAAATTACAGATGTTGATGTATTCTCTGTAGAGATGCAAAACCCAGACATCACAAAAGCTGCTGGAGCAGGTAACGTTCCAGAAGCTAACTACAAAATGATTGCGGCATTAGCTGCAATGCGTGGAGATATTGAGAAAAAAGAACTTAAAACATTTATCGAAGCTAAAGGTTTACCTGGTTGGGCTCCAACACAAGGACACATTCCTTCAGGAGTACCTTATGTAGGATTCTTAATTGATGACTTAACAAAAGGTGATAAAAACCGTGCTATGATCGTAGGTAAAGGTAGTCTATTCTTAGGAAGAATGACAAACTTATTTGATGGAGTATCTATTGTAGTTGAAAGAAACAGCGGTAATGTAGAAGGAGAATCTGCAGGAATTTCTAAAGATGAAATAAGAAAAATTATTGCAGAATCAATGAGAAAAATTTCCCAAGAAATGTTAGAAGAATAGGGGTGATACTATGAGTAAACAAGTTATATCAGAAGTATTGCTAGAAGTAGCTAATGCCATTGAAACTGGTAACTTTGGTAAAAAATTAAAAGTTGGTTTAACAACTTTAGGAAGTGAACATGGCTTTGAGAACTTACTTAACGGTGCAATATTAGCTAAAAATCCTGTATTCGACATAGTTTTAATAGGTAAGGGACATGAGGACTTTGAATCGTATGAAGCTAAAGATGAAGATGAAGCTCACAAAATTATGGAAGACCTATTAGATAAAGGTGAAATAGCTTCTTGTGTAACTATGCATTATAATTTCCCTATCGGTGTATCAACAGTTGGTAGAGTTGTTACACCTGGAAGAGGTAATGAAATGCTTCTTGCAACAACAACAGGGACTTCAGCTACTAACAGAGTTGAAGCAATGGTAAGAAATACACTTTACGGTATTGCAACTGCTAAATCGCTTGGAAAATCTAATCCTACTGTTGGTATAGCGAATGTTGAAGGTGCTAGACAAGTTGAAAAAATTTTATTAGACCTTAAAGAGAATGGTTATGAATTTGAATTTGCAACATCTCAAAGAGCGGATGGTGGTTCTGTAATGAGAGGTAATGATTTACTTATGGGAACTCCTGATGTTATGGTTGTTGATTCATTAACTGGTAACTTATTCATGAAAGTATTCTCAGCGTTCACTACTGGTGGGGATTATGAAGCTAGTGGATTTGGATATGGACCTGGTGTAGGAGAAGATTACGATAGAAGAATTTTAATCTTATCAAGAGCATCTGGTTCACCTGTTGTTGCCAATGCATTGAAATACGCTTATGAAGTAGCCAAAGGTAAAGTAAACGAAATAGCAAGACAAGAATTTGAAAAAGCTAATAAAGCTAAACTTGATGAATTCATTTCTAAATTGAAAATTAAAAAAGAAGGCTCAGCAACTACTGAAGAGGTAAAAATGCCAGATAAAGAAGTAGTTACTGCACAAATTTCAGGTATAGATATTCTAGATCTTGAAGATGCAACTAAACTACTTTGGAAAAATGGAATATATGCTGAGAGTGGAATGGGATGTACTGGACCGATAGTTTTAGTAAATCCTGATAAGAAAGATTCAGCAGAAGAAATTCTTAAAAATGAAGGGCTTATTTCATAATCTAAAGATAGGCAGATTGGTTTCTTAGAGAAGGAAAAGCCGTAAGGTTTAAACAATTAATAAATACCCTTTTTATTGGATGAAATAATTTCCAGTAAAGAGGGTGTTTTTAATTTCTGAAGAGGTATGAAATAAATGGGGTATATAAGCAATAGTGTTATATTAATTTTTTAAGAATTTTTGATAATAGAGTAATTTGATTAAATTAACTTCGCACTGTATAATATAAAATTGGAAGATTTTGAAATGGAGAAAAATTGTTAGAATTAATAAGTTCTAACGAAAGGAGATTTTTTTATTAATGCAAATATTTAGAAAAAAAACATTAGAAAGGGTACTAGGAGAAAGAGGTAAGAAGATGTTGAAGCCAACCCTAAGAACTATGGATTTAATTTTTCTTGGTATAGGTTCTGTTATTGGTTCAGGTATATTGGTACTAACTGGTGAAGTAGCATCTAAGGTAGGACCATCGGTAATATTCTCGTTTTTAATTGCTGGACTAGCATGTGGGCTTACAGCATTATGTTATGCTGAATTATCTTCAACTATTCCATCTAGTGGTAGTGTGTATACATATAGTTATATTACACTAGGAGAAGTAGTTGCTCATTGTATGGGCTGGCTTTTAGCAGGAAGCTATATCATAGCAGGAGCTGCGATAGCTAATGGTTGGTCAAGTTATTTTAAATCGTTATTGGAAGGCTTTGGAGTTGTAATACCTAAGGAATATACAACATTACCTAGCGAAGGCGGCTATGGAAATATCTTAGCAATTACTGTAGTTTTACTAATAATGATAGTCTTATTTAAAGGGACAAATAGTAGTAAGTTTGTGAATAATTTAATGGTTGCTGTTAAGATTATTGTTATTTTACTATTCGTTCTTGTAGGTATGTTTTATGTTACTCCGACGAATTGGACTGATAATTTTGTACCACAAGGAATATCGGGGATAATGATAGGAGCGACAACGGTGTTTTTCGCGTATTTAGGTTTTGATACTATCTCGACTTCAGCTGAAGAGACTGTAAACCCGCAAAAGTCTCTTCCTAGATCAATTATTATTACGTTATTAATTTGTACAGTATTTTATATAATTGTTTGTTTAGTAATAACGGGAATGGTACCATTTAGTCAATTAGGGAAAGGTGATGCATTAGCGTATGTTCTTGGAGTAGTTGGTCAAGCTAAGGTAGCGGGAATAGTTTCTTTAGGAGCAGTTATAGGTCTCTTATCTGGACCTTTGGGAACAATGTTTGCTGCGGTTAGAATATTATTTACAATGAGCAGAGATGGATTATTACCAAAACAGTTATCGACCTTAAATAAAAGTGGTGTCCCTGGTCCAACAACAATTGGAGTTGGTTTATTAATGGCTATTTTAACAGGATTCTTGCCACTGGGACAATTAGCTGATTTAGCTAATGTCTCGTACATAATAGCATTTGCGTTGGTTAGTTACTCAACCTTTGCTATTAGAAAGAATTATCCTAACGTGAAGCGTGGATTTACTATGCCAGGAATGCCTTACTTATCAATAATATCAATATTATTATTTATCATATTATTATATGGTATTCAATTGTCAACCTGGAAAATTTTTGGATGTTGGATTTTAGTAGGTTTAGCAATTTATTTTGCTTATTCTGTAAATCATAGTAAGGAAAGATAAGTTGATAATAAAATTAAAAATCTTGGATATTAGTTATGTCTAATATCCAAGATTTTTTTATAAGAATTGCGAATCATCTTCTATTATTTCTTTAACCTTTTGCATTTGGTTGTCTAGTTTAGCACTTATATCTGCACAGAGTTGAAGACGACGCTCTATTTCTTTTTCTTTTTCTTCACTTAGGTTTTTCTTGTATCTAAGTTTGTGTTCTAAGCTAGCCCAGAAATCCATTGCGATTGTTCTAAATTGAACCTCAACAGCAATGTATTCTACTTTATCTGATAAGAAGATTGGTACCTTAACGATAAGGTGATAACTTCTATAGCCATTTTCTTTGTGATTTTTAATATAGTCTTTTTCAGCTATAACTGTAAGATCATCTTGTTGTTTTAAGGCATCTACAAGTTTATAAACATCATTTTTAAATGAACATATAACACGCACACCAGCAACATCATAGATGTTTTCTTTTATTGTATTTATATCAAATGGTAAACCTAAACGTTTAAGTTTATTCATTAGGCTCATTGGAGTCTTTAATCTAGTGTTCACGGATTCGATTGGATTACTCTCTCCGTGTAAAGAAAATTCCTTATCAAAAACATTTAGTTTTGTTTCAATTTCAAGCATTGCACATTCGTAGTGCATAAATAATTCTACATAGGGTTCTAATTCATTTATTAGGAGCGAATTGTTATTTTCTATAGAAAATAATTGTTCTGTTAATTTTTCAATTTGTGTTTTTTTCATATACATTTCTCACTTTATTATTTACTATAATTTTATCATAAATTGTTATATTAAAATATAGTTTAAGTAATGAAAAATAAATTTTTTAGGTTGAAGTGAACTTTTTGAACATCATTTTCAACTAGTATAAGATAAGGGAAGTAGAAAACTGTATCATATATTTCATATGTTGAAAATTGTTACAGAAGCATATGTCAACCCTTGTTAAAGTTGATATAATAAGGTTTTTAGATTATGGTTATAAAAACAGAAGAGCTAAAAAAATTCACAATTAGAGTAAAAGGCTAGCTAATAAGCTTTTTGGATTTCCCGGAAATAAATGTTGTAGACAGGAAGAAATTTTTGAGATAAGATAGTATTATAATGTTTTTATGAATCTAAAATTATATCGAAATGAGGGATAACATGCAAAATAATAATTTATATTCATATACAAAGGCGAAAGTTGATAGTTTAACTAAAAATTTACTAGTTATAAAAAGGGATGGGCGTATAGTTAGGTTTGATGCTGAAAAAATCTATAAGGCGATAGAAAAAGCGGTACATTCAGTATTTGGTAAAAACCATAGTGTTAATATTAATGGTATTGTGGATAACGTAATTTTAGAGATTGCTAATAGATTTAAAGGTGATATTAAAATTTATGAACTTCAAAATATTGTTGAGCACACACTGCTTACTTTAGGTGAAGAAGCAATATATGAAGAGTATGTAGGCTATAGAAGTATGCGTGATATTGAACGTGAACGCAGTCTAGATATAAATGTAGCTATTGAGAAACTCGTTAATCGTGATGAGAATGTAGTAAATGAGAATGCTAATAAAGACAGTTTGGTGTTTAATACACATAGAGATTTAACGAGTGGTATTGTTGCTAAAGCAATAGGTCTTAAAATGTTGCCGAAACATGTTGCTAATGCACATCAAAAAGGAGAAATTCACTATCATGACTTAGATTACTCACCTTATCAACCATTGACAAACTGTTGTTTAATTGACTTTAAAGAGATGTTAACAAAAGGTTTTAAAATTGGGAATGCTGATGTAGATAGTCCTAAGAGTATTCAAACAGCAACAGCTCAAATGGCTCAGATTATTGCTAATGTTGCATCAAGCCAGTACGGTGGATGTAGTGCTGATAGAATTGACGAGGTACTTGCACCGTTCGCAAAATTAAACTATGAAAAGAATTTAAAAATGGCTCAAGAGTGGATTGATGATGAGGAAAAACAAAAGGAATTTGCTAAACAAAAGACTAAAAAAGATATTTTTGATGCAATGCAATCTTTAGAATATGAAATTAATACATTATACTCATCACAAGGACAAACACCATTTACATCATTAGGTTTCGGGTTAGGTGAGGACTATTTTGAAAAAGAAATTCAAAAAGCGATACTTAAGGTAAGAATAGAAGGATTAGGAAAAGAGAAAAGAACGGCTATTTTCCCTAAGTTAATTTTTGTTATTAAAGATGGCTTAAATTTAAAACCAACAGATCCTAATTATGATGTGAAACAACTTGCGTTGTCATGCGCAACTCAAAGAATGTATCCAGATGTACTTATGTATGATACTATTACGAAGATTACTGGTAGTTGTAAAACTCCTATGGGTTGTAGATCGTTCTTACCTGCTTGGAGAAATGAACAAGGTGAACTTGTGGAAAGTGGGCGTATGAATCTTGGGGTAGTAACGTTAAATCTTCCTAGAATAGCTTTAGAATCAAAAGGTAATAAGAACGAGTTCTGGGAAATTTTTAAAGAGAGGTTAGAAATTTGCAAAGATGCACTTGATTACAGAGCAAAACGCTGTGGTGAGGCAAAACCGCAAAATGCACCTATTCTTTACATGCACGGTGCGTTTGGGAAACGTCTTAAACCTGAAGACAGGGTAAAACAATTATTTGACAATAAACGTTCTACATTATCATTGGGGTATATAGGTTTATATGAAGTGGCAAGTGTCTTTTATGGTGGGGAATGGGAGAAAAATCCCGAAGCAAAAGAATTTACTCTTGATATCATGCGTTATATGAAAGAGAGTGTAGATAAGTGGACAGAAGAGGGAGACTATTGGTATAGTATTTATTCAACACCTAGTGAGTCTCTAACTGATAGATTCTGTCGAATGGATACTGAGAAGTTTGGTATTGTAGAAAATATTACAGATAAAGAATATTATACAAACTCGTATCATTATGATGTAAGAAAGAACCCGACTCCATTTGAAAAATTAGATTTTGAAAAAGATTATCCATATTATGCAAGTGGTGGATTTATTCATTATTGTGAATACCCAGTATTAAAACAAAATCCAAGGGCGCTAGAAGCGGTATGGGATTATGCTTATGACAAGGTAGGATATTTAGGTACAAATACACCGATTGATCGTTGTTATAAATGTGGATATGAGGGAGAATTTGAGCCAACTAAAAAAGGATTTAAATGCCCAGAATGTGGGAATAGAGATCCGAAAAGCTGCGATGTGGTTAAAAGAACATGTGGTTATTTAGGAAATCCTCAAGCGCGTCCTATGATTAAAGGTCGTCATAAAGAAATTGTAGCAAGGGTAAAACATTTAAAATAAAAATAACTTTTAATAGGGAGTGACTCAAAAATCGTGGTTTCTAGAAACAAGATTTTGTTGAGTCCTCCCGGGATAGTTTATTAGATATCTAAAAAGTTTTTATAAAGCGAATTTAGATATCAATAAACCACTGCGTCTATGAGTTCTTATATGAACTTTGTTAAATTTTAGGACTTTTGGGTCAGTTTCTATAATTTTTAAAGTTTAAAGAGAATAAAAAAATTAATCTAAAACAATAAAAAACCTTTAAATCCTTTACATTATTCAATTTTTTTGATAAAATCAATACTGATAAGAAATTAGGAGGAATTTATACATGGGTAAAATATTTAAAGGTGCTTTATTAGGAGCGATAAGTGCAATAGGAGCTTATTATTATAAAAATCCTAAAGAGTTAGAGAAACACAAAGAGTTATTAAAAGAAAATGCTAGAAATGGTATTGATAGATTAACAGAAATTGTTAATGATAAAATTCAGGAGTTAGAAGCACAAGCGCAGGAAGAAAAAGATCTTGCTAAAGAAAAATTAGAAGAATTAACAGCATCTGAAGAAGTTGCGGAAGTAGAAGAAAGCTTTGTAGAATTAGGAGCTAAAGCTAAAGAGGTTAAAGAAGAAGTAGTAGCAGAAGTAACTGAAACAGTAGAAGATGTGAGAGAAGCTACAGAACCTGCAGTTGAACAATTAGAAGGAACTATTGCACCAGTTGTAGAAGAAGTAAAAGAAATTGTTGTTCCAGCTGCTGAGCCTGCTTTTGAGAAAACGGAAGAAGTTGTGGAGAATGTAAAAGAAGCGGCAGTAGAGCAATACGAAGAAAAAGTAGAGCCTACATTTGAAGAAATTCATGAGGCTGTAGCTCCAGTTATTGAAAAAGCAGAAGAAGTACATGAAGAATTAGAAGAGGAAGTTGAGGAAAAACCAAAAACAACTCTAGATTCTATCGTTTCTTTATTCGCTTCAAAAGAAGGAAATAAATAGTATAGATGATATATGATGGAATCGAGGCATGGAGAAATATCTCTTTAGCCTCGGTTCTTTTTATAAAATAAATAATATAGTAGTTCTATAATAAATTCGGAGTATGATAACAATTCTCATTTCTGGATTATTTTTTTTGATAAAAAATATTTATAATTTAGATACTTTTTAATTATTTTAAAGTTAAAATCACTTGTTTTAAATAATTTTTCGCATCGCATGATAGCTGTAATTTATAAGCGTTTAGTAGATAATGAGAGATTGGTAAATATAATTATATTTTTTATATATTCCTAACTTTATAAATAATTTCCAATTCATATTTATATAGATAATTACTTGATTAAGAATCGATGCCTGTATTACAATAAATTTGTAAGGTGATTATTTAAAGGAGGAGAATTATGAAAGCAAATAAAAAACTATTAACATCACTAATTTCAATATCAATGTGTAGTATGTTGATTCCAATGAATGGAATACAGAATATATATGCCACAGAAGGAGAAGTCACACTTGCTAATACTGGGAATATTAGTAAAGATGAAATTATTAATGCTCTTATTCCAGATAGTCAACTTGAACATAAGGTAGACGATAATGAAAAGGTAGAGATTCCAGATTATAATTTACGTCGTGGTATTTGTGAACTTATGAACTACAAAGATGTTGATAATGCAGTAATCACAAAGAGAGATTTGAGAAGAATAAGGTATCTTTCACCAGAAGTGTGTCAGGCTCATGACAATTCGGAACATGGCGTTAGAGTTAAAAGTCTTGAAGGTTTACAATATGCTGAGAATCTTGAAAAGTTAAGTATGGTAAATCAAGCGTTTGGTGATATCTCTCCGTTAGCCAATCTGACTAAATTAAAATATCTTGATTTGAGAAATGTAGCAAAAAATGGTCATGGTATAAAAGATCTTTCGCCTTTAGCGAAATTAACAAATCTAGAATATTTAAATTTATTTAAAGCGGAACCTATAAATGTAAATGAGTTAGAAAATCTTGTGAAGTTGAAATCACTGAATCTGGGTGCTGCTAAAATAAATAGTGTTAGTTTTGCAAGTAAAATGATAAATTTAGAATATCTAAACTTGGAACACAATGAATTTGCGGATGTAACTGCTTTAGAGGATTTAGTTAATTTAAAAACATTATTATTGGATTCTACTGTGAAAACATGGATTACTGATACAAGTAAATCTAGAATAAAAGATATTTCAAAATTGAATAGACTAACTAAATTAGAAGAATTAGGTGTATCTAATAATGATATTGATAACATAGATGTAGTTAAAAATTTTAAAAAATTAAATAAATTCCATGCAACAAATAATAATATTACAAACTTTGAATCATTATTATCTTTACGAGGATTACAAGAGGTTTGGATTCAAGAAAATAAAAATAATATAGTGAAATCTCCTGAGAATTATCTGAAGGCAAAAGAGTTATTTAATAAATTAAATAAAGGTATTTATGGAAAAGAAGATGTAGCTACTATTGATAGTTTATTAAATGCTGATTCTAACGTGAAAAAATTTTTCAGCGAAGTAGCTGTAAAAACTTTAGAAAAATATAAAGAAGAATTACAAGCAAAAGATAACGTTGAAAATACTTTATTCGAAGATATTAGATTAAATCAAATAAATGGTTCAATCGAGAAAATAGCAAAACTAGCTGATGTTAAAATTAAAGCTGGCGAAAATTTATTGGATAAATTACCGAAGAATGTTAAGGTTAGGGTCAAATTAGATAAAAAAGATTCTAAGGGTGAAATTTCAAGAAATTCAAATTCAGATATTTTAAGAATAGCTGTTGTTAGTAGTGAAGGAGCTTCGGTGATTGAAGGGATTGAATTAGTTTCAAGTACAGGGAAAAAATATACAGTTGCTAATGAAATTATTGAAGTTAAAGCTAGTGATGCTGTAGTTCCATATGTACCATATTCACTAAATTATAATGGGAAGAAAGTATTTGAGTTTTATAATACAAGATATAATAGGGTTGGTAATATAAAAGGTAGTAATGGAGCAATAGATGTTGTAAAAGCAGATGATATTTCTAAATACTTAGTAGCAAATATTGATAAAGGATTAGCTGAAAATAATAATTCGACAACAGTAAAACCAGGAACAGAGACAGGAACAAATCCACCGGCATCAAAACCAGGAACAGAAGCAGGAACAAATCCATCTGCACCAAAACCAGGAACAAATCCATCTGCGCCAAAAACAGGAGCAGATAATAAAAAAAATCAACCACTTGATACAACTGGATTAGGCATAGTGGATAATCAAATCATTTATAAAGTAATAGATGAGAACGGGAAGGCAGTTGAGTTAGATGCACCTTTAGTTGCCTCTGGAGAATATGATTCAAAACAATCGATATTTGAAAATGGACTTTATAAATTCAAAAGTGCAGGAGAAGATTTAGTGTTTAGAATTAGCCTGAATTCTTCGAAATACCAGTTAGTAGGGTCATATTCATTCACAACTGTATACAACCCTAAATTGCCTAATGCTAATAGTTTTTCTTATATATCTAAAGATAATATAAAAGAAAACTTTAGTAAAGAAGGGAAAATAACAAATAAAGAAATATTTGTTATTCAAGTTAAAAACCTTAAAGATAATGCAGTAACCACCCCTAAAATTGAATCGCCTACTGATAATACTAAACCAGTAAAACCAGAAGTTCATACAGATAGTAGAATAGGTGTAAAAAAAGATGCTAGAAATAATGTTAGTATAAATTATAAGATTGTAGATCAGAATGGTAAGGAATTAACAGAGGCATTAAGTTTAAGTGTGACGAGTCCTAATAATCAGGATATTTTACTTAAATTTAATAACGGTGTGTATACTTACAAAGCGCAAGGGATTGATGATACATTTACCTTAACACTAAAATCTGATAAGTATGATTTAGTGAATAGTTATAGATTTAGAGATAAGTTCAATGTTAAAACATTTAAAGGAGAAATATCTTCTGTTCAAGTAAATTCAGAAGATGCTTTAAATGTAGAAGAAGCGGGTGAAAAATTCTTTACATTAGTAGTTGCTGAGAAAAAAGCCTCTGCAGCATCTAGCAATAATGCAACATTTAGAGCTGTAGGGAATTTAGGCTCAACTGATACTATAGATGTAACATTACCTGTTGAATATGATTTAACGAATGTTGATGTCAATACTCCAGGAGAATATGAAGTAACAGGGAAAGTAGTTCATGGAGAAAATATAAGAAACGATAAAGATTTAAAAGTTAATGTTAAAGTTATAGTAACTGCAAAAGATACTGATAAACCAGAAGATAAGAAACCAGAAACTGAAGTGGAGAAACCAAAAGAAGAGAAACCTAAAGCTGAAGTAGAAAAACCAAAAGAAGAGAAACCTAAAGCTGAAGTAGAAAAACCAAAAGAAGAGAAACCAAAAACTGAAGTAGAAAAACCGAAAGAAGAAAAGCCTAAAGCTGAAGTGGTAAAACCTGATAATAAGGTAGAAGTTCTTGAATCTTCTAAACCGGATACAGCACCTATAAATGACGTTCCTGAGTTAGGTAATGTTGATAAGTTAAAAATTGAAGCTGAGATTTCTAAAATAAAAGAGCAATTAAAAACACTCTCTCCTGCTGATGCAGAAAAATTAACAGCTGATTTAGAAAAACTTGAAGAAGCACTTAAGATATTAGAAGCTAATAAACCCGCTGTTCAAAGTTTACCTAAACTAGATATTCCAACAGTCGAGACAGAAATTTCAAAAGTTAAAGAACAAATCAAGGATGCTGAAGAAAACGGTGCTGAACCTTACCTTGTTGAAGGATTAAAAGCTTTATTAGCTGATCATGAAGAACTATTAGAAGCATTAAAAGTATTAGAAGCTAATAAACCAGCTATTAATGAAGTACCTCAGTTTGATTTAACTGCACTTAAAGGTGATAAATTAACTAGAAATGATGTGCACTTCAAACAAAATGATTTTGAACAAAAAGATGAAATTAAAAAAGGAGGAGGATTACCTGCAACAGGTATGACTTCATCTAGAACCGCTGTCTTAGGATTGAGTTTAATTGCATTAGTAGGGGTTGTTGTTAGACGTAAACTTTCTAAGTAATGAAGCACAGTTTTTTAGAATTTTAAATAATTCTAGGAAAGGTATTGGGAGTATGAATAAAACTCTGTAAAAATCAAAATTTACTAGTTTATAATATTTAATTATATATATGGATGCTAGCTTGTATTGTACAGGGAGCATCCATTTTGTTTAATTCATAATTATATTGCATAAAAATCCCTCTTTATTGGTTATTATTTTGTTCAATAAAGAGGGTGTATAATTTATAATTATCTAGTTATTTTTTCTTATAACCTATCAGCAATTGCTTTTCTAATTTCTTCGAATTCAGCAGGCTCAACTTTTTGAGGTGGCCATTTAACTTCTAAATTATCGAAGTTTACATCTTTATCTTTATATCTTGGTACGATGTGGAAGTGAAGGTGGAAGACACTTTGTCCAGCATATTCTTCGTTATTTTGGAAGATATTTACTCCGTCGCAACCATAGGCTTCTTTTACTGCGTTAGCAATTTTCGGAAGAACACGTCCAATGTTAGCAGCTGTTTCAGGATCGCAGTCAAAAATATTTCTACTGTGTTTTTTGGGAATTACTAGAGTGTGTCCTTTTGTGATAGGGAATACATCTAGAAAGCTGTATACATGCTCATCTTCATACACTTTGTAACTTGGGATTTCTCCATCGATAATTTTTTCAAAAATAGTTTTTTCCATAATTTTTACTCCTTATTATTTTAAGTTTTCTAATGTTTCTATTAAAAGTTTTTTCAGGTTTACACTAATTTTTTGTGCAGTTTGTAATACGTGTTCGTGGTCGTGTTTTTTCTCTTGAATTCCTGTAGCCATATTAGTTGCACAAGCTAATACTGCAACTGGAAGTGATGCGTGGTTCGCTGCGATTACTTCTGGTACTGTAGACATACCTACAAGGTTACATCCCATAGTTTTAAATGCACGAATCTCTGCGCGTGTTTCGAAGTAAGGACCTTGGAAGAATCCGTAAACACCAGTGTGTAAAGTAAAGTCTAATTTTTTTGCAGAATTGTGTAAAGTCTCAACTAAGTACGAATCGAAAGGAGTTGTCATGTCAACAAATCTTTCACCTAGACGTGGGTCATTCTCTCCCATTAGAGGGTTATTGTTTACAAGTGAGATGAAGTCATCAAGACATACGATATCTCCTTCACTGAAGTCTGTGTTGATAGCACCGCAAGCATTTGTAATGAATAATCCTTTTACTCCAAGATGTTTAACAACATATGTCATAAAGGCAACATCTTTCATGCTGTATCCTTCGTAATAGTGAAGACGTCCATTTAATACTAATACATTTTTCCCAGAAATTTTTCCGAAAGTTAGTTTATTTGCATGTCCTTTAACACGGTTAGCGTGTTTATTTCCTGGAAAAAGTGGAATAGCTTCGTAGCCAAGTTCTTGTTGATCTTTTAATTCTAAAGTGATTCCACTTCCTAATACTACCGCGTAGTCAATTTGTTCTCCAAAATATTTTTTGATGTAGTTTGCCGTCTCTACAATATTTTCATAATATGTCATAATATAAATTCCTCCTGAAAATGCTTTATCAAAGTTATTATAGCATAAAAAATTCAGAAAATATATAATTTTATATTAATAATTATCAACGTTTGTATTATTAATATAAATGAGTTTATGTAATTTTTAATGATGCGATTGAAATATAAAAATGAACATCAATAACTGCTATAAGACTATGATTTATTTAATCAAAAATTTAGTTGTGTTTAAAAAATTTTAAAAAAGTTCAAAAAAACATTTGCAAGCGTTTTAAAAATATTGTACTATGTACTTAGTACATAAAGATTTTTAGGAGGACATTATGAAAAAATTACGTACTATTTTTGTAATTCTAGTTGCATTATCATTAATTGTTGTTGGTTGTTCTTCAAAGAATGCTAAGAATGATACGAAATCTGATGGCAAGAATGCCTATAAGATTGGTGTTGTAA
Source organism: Gemella sp. (assembly GCF_057272915.1). Classification (NCBI taxonomy): domain Bacteria; kingdom Bacillati; phylum Bacillota; class Bacilli; order Caryophanales; family Gemellaceae; genus Gemella; species Gemella sp. Next base: position 4,332 of record NZ_DBHIUF010000004.1, on the reverse strand, counting down.
CTGGTGAAGGTGGAGCAAAAGATAAGAGTTTTAACCAAGCTAACGTAGAGGCAATTCAAGCGTGGACGAAAGCTAATGGTGCAAAAGAGCCAGTTGTTTTAGAAACGAAAACTCAATCGGATTTAACTTCTAATTTACAAAATGCAGCAAAAGTATCTGATATTATTTCTTTAGCTGGTTATGAATTTGAAAAAGAAATTCCAAAAGTAGCGGAACAATATAAAGATAAAAAATTCATGTATGTTGATACTTTTGTTGATGCGCCTAATATTGCTTCATTAATCTTTAAGGAACAAGAAGCTGGTTATTTAGCTGGATATATTGCAGCTTTACAATCTAAAACAGGAAAAGTTGGATATATTGGAGGGACTAAAATTCCACCAGTAGAGCGATTTGGTATTGGGTTTGTACAAGGTGCTAAAGCGGCTAAAAGTGATATTAAAGTAATGTATAATTATAGCGGAACTTTTTCAGATACAAACAAAGGTAAAACATTAGCAGCTACTATGTATGACTCAGGTGCGGATGTAATTTTCGTTGCTGCGGGTAATACTGGTAATGGTGTAATCTCAGAAGCTAAAGAACGCGGTATTATCGATATGGCTAAGAGTGGAGAGATTAAACACTGGGTTGTAGGAGTAGATAAAGATCAATACGAAGAAGGTATTTTTAAAGGGAAAGATAAAGACGGAAAAGAATATCAAAAATCTGCTATCTTAACTTCTGCTGTTAAAAATATTGAAGTAGCAGTTACTAAAATATTAAATGAAATCAAAGAAGGTAAATTTACAAAAGGTGAACATGTCTTTGGTATTAAAGAAAATGGTGTAGGAATTCCAAAAGAAAATCCTAACTTAAGTGATGAAGTTAAAACAAAAGTTGCTAGTGCTATCGAAGAACTAAAATCAGGTAAAGTTGAAGTAGTAGCTACTGGAGATGAACTTAAAGCTAAAGGGGCAGCTACAAATATCGAAGGGGAATTATAGTAGACATTTATTATAGGAACTGTTTATAAATATTAATTAGTAGGAATCATCGTTATAGGTGGTTCCTATTTTTTAGAGACATTTAAACGAACTTTTAAAAACAAAAGAAATTAGAAAAATTTTATTATTTTAACTGTAGTTGTAAAATCTTTGGGCACTAAATGATTCTTTGATATTAGAGTATAGTATATGGCAACGTTACTGTATTTTTAAAAAAGCGATAATATTTTTATGTAGAATAATAAATTGTGTACAAATATAGACGAAAATAGTGTAACTTTTAAAATCTTTAAATATAAAGAAAGATAACGTTTTTAGAAAAAACCGAACGTTAAATGGAGTCGAATTATAGAACTTTATATAGATTTGACATTAATCTTAAATATATGATATTATCTTTTTTTGAAACAATTTCTAATCGTAAGGAGATTAATATTTAATATGAGAAAATTATTTTCATTTATAGCGATAATATTATCTGCTATTTTAGTTATTACAGGATGTTCGTCTAAATCGTCAAAAGACAACTTAACTAATAAGTCTAATTTAAAAGTTGTTGTCGTAACTGATGAAGGTGGGGCAAAAGATAAGAGCTTTAACCAAAGTAATGCAGAAACACTAACTTCATGGGTTGAAAAAAATGGTGGTAAGGCATTAACTCCAGTTGAAACAAAAAATCATTCAGACCTAGCAGCAAATATGCAAAGTGCATCAAAAGCAGCTGATGTAATTTCATTAGCAGGTTTTTATTTTGAAAAAGAATTACCAAAAATGGCAGATGCCTTCCCAGATAAAAAGTATATTTTTATCGATGGTGTAGTGGAAAAAGCTAACGTAGCTTCTGTGACTTTTGCGGAACAAGAAGCAGGATATTTAGCAGGATATGCAGCGGCATTACAATCTAAAACTGGGAAAGTTGGATTTATCGGTGGAGCCAAAATTCCTACAGTAGCAAGATTTGGAATTGGATTTGTACAAGGCGCAAAAGCAGCAAATAAAGATATTAAAGTAGTATATAACTACAGTGGATTATTTAGCGATACAAATAAAGGTAAAACAATTGCAGCAACTATGTACGATACAGGAGCTGATGTAATCTTCGTAGCAGCAGGTGGAACAGGTAATGGAGCTATTAAAGAAGCACAAGAAAGAGCTATGCAAGATCTAAAAGAAAGTGGAGAAATCAAACACTGGATTGTAGGTGTTGATAAAGACCAATATACTGATGGAGTCTTTAAAGCTAAGGGCAAAGATGGGAAAGATGTTGAAAAATCTGTAGTTGTAGCATCGGTTATTAAACGTGTGGATGTTGCGGTTAAAAATGTATTAGACAGCATTAAAGCAGGGAAATTCGAAGGTGGAAAAGAACATATCTTTACTATTAAAGAAGATGGAATTGAATTAACTTTAGAAAATCCTAACTTAAATGATGAAACTAAATCAAAAATCAAAAATAAAATGGCAGAGCTAAAAGCTGGTAAAGAGCTAGTTATAGCTGAAGCTGATAAATTAACTGATAAAAATAATATTGACGGTGAATTATAATAAAATTTAACGTAGAATGGGGTTGACCTAAAAGTCCTAAAATTAAACAAATGTCATATGCTAACTCATAGACGCAGGGGTTTATTGATATCTAAATTCGCTTTATAAAAGTTTTTTAGATATCTAATAAACTGTGCGGGGCTGACTCCTCAAAATCTTGTTTCTCCGAAATCACGATTTTTGAGTCACTCCCATTTTTTATTTGACTAAGGTTATTAATGTGTAATAATTGTTTATAATAAGAGTAATGTATTTTAATGTTCGTAAAGTTTCAACTCTTTAATAAGACCTTATTTATAGTTTTATTTTAATTTATTCAATTAATGTGTAATAATTAATAATGTATAAAAATTCGTATTAAATTGTAAACGTTATTAATGTTTTGAAAATGCTTTATAATTATAAAATAATTCTATGGAAATAAAGGAGAATAGATATGATATAAGCTATGAATGTTGTTTTTATAGCTTTTTATAATTATAAAACGAACATTATAAAAAAATGTTAACATTTCAAAAATAAATCATTGAAGTTTCAAAGATAATGTGGTATTATTTAGATATAAACAATATACAAATAAAGGAGACTTTTTATTTATGAAAAAGGTATTTTCGTTAATAGCAGTTGTTTTATCAGCAGCATTAATTATTGTTGGATGTTCTTCTAAATCATCTAACGGAAATTCATCTTCTAACAACTCTGGATTAAAAATCGGTGTTGTAACTGACGAAGGTGGAGCAAAAGATAAAAGTTTTAACCAAAGTAACGTTGAAACTGTAAAAGCTTGGGCTGAAAAAAATGGTGGAAAAGCACTTAACCCAATCGAAACTAAAAACCAAAGTGATATTGCAGCTAACTTACAAAACGCAGCAAAAGCTTCTGATGTAATTTCATTAGCTGGTTTCTACTTTGAAAAAGAATTACCAAAAGTTGCAGATTCATTTGCAGATAAAAAATTCATTTTCATCGATGGTGTAGTTCAAAACAAAAACGTTGCTTCTGTAACATTCTCAGAACACGAAGCTGGATATTTAGCTGGATATGCAGCAGCTTTACAATCAAAAACTGGTAAAGTTGGATACATTGGTGGAGCTAAAATTCCTGCAGTAGTTAAATTTGGTGTTGGATTCGTTCAAGGTGCTAAAGCAGCTAAAAAAGACATCAAAGTTGTTTACAACTACAGTGGTTCATTCAATGACACTAACAAAGGTAAAACTTTAGCAGCAACTATGTTTGATGCTGGTGCTGACGTAATCTTCGTAGCGGCTGGTGGAACTGGTAGTGGATCTATTAAAGAAGCTCAAGAAAGAGCTGCTAAAGATCTTAAAGAAAGTGGAGAAGTTAAACACTGGATCGTTGGTGTAGATAAAGACCAATATTCTGAAGGTGTATTCAAAGCTAAAGATAAAGACGGAAAAGATGTTGAAAAATCAGTTATCTTAACTTCAGCTGTTAAACGTATCGACGTAGCAGTTGCTAACATCTTAGACGCTATCAAAGCTAACAAATTTGAAGGTGGAACAGCTAAAGTCTTCACTATTAAAGAAGATGGTGTTGGACTTCCAGCAGAAAACCCTAACTTAAGCGATGATATCAAAGCTAAAATTAAAACAGTTGTTGAAGATCTTAAAGCTGGAAAAGCAACAGTTGCAGCTGATGCAGCTGGTGTAGCTGATAAAGCTAATATCGACGGAGAACTTTAATTTTAAAAAATTTATAGTAAAAAGGCCTAGCAAATGCTAGGTCTTTTGGTTCTTTGTCAAATTCGGTTGATTTTGAAAATTAGGAGGAAGCTATGCTA
>NZ_DBHIUF010000003.1:130979-160478 GCF_057272915.1 Gemella sp. | reverse complement strand
GTTAACTTTATTTAAAACATCAGATTGTGTTTACACAAAAATCTTGACACTGCCTTAGCAAATATATCACCACCATCTGTTACCATATTCACAGAATTTACTTTAGTTTGATCTACTATTATTTTTGCATTATTTTTAGTTTCAATTACTGCATTTTTTATAGTATTCTTAGTAATTTGTACCTTTTTATTATCAGTAGATAATTTAAGATTTCCTACTTCTGCTCCATCGACAACTATCTCATCACTACTGTTAACAACTAAATTCTTAACATTCACATCAAATATTTTCGAAGTTGCATCTTTATTTTCTATATTAATACTTTTATATTCTTTTTTTGGAAGATATATAGTTAGACTATTATCATCTGATTCTTCCGCAGTAGAATTAATATTAAGTGAATTATTCTCTGTAGAATAATTATAATTCCCCTTAAAATTTCCTTTTATTAGAATTGTTTCATTATCATGATAATAGACTTTAACATTATTTTTTATTGAGCTAATTTTAATACTGTCTATTCCTTTTTCTCCAATCCATTCCTTAAATACCTTATTAGAAGATTCTTTTGTAACATTTTTTTCTGGATTCTCTTTACTAAATCTTACACAACCCGTTGATATAGATACTGTGAATATCCCAATAATTACTGTTTTTAATAATTTTTTCATAGTAATCCCCTCCCAAGTTCAGCATACTCCTATTAAATATTAATGTCAAATAAAATAAGCAGGAAAACCCGATAAAATTGACTCCAAAGAAATCAAAATTTTAGAATTTTCCTGCTTCTATTTTTATATAATTATCTCATTGTTACGAATTCTTCAGAACCTGTTGGGTGAATTGCTACCGTGTTATCAAAATCACGTTTTGTTGCGCCCATTTTAATAGCTACAGCAAAACCTTGAATCATTTCATCAACACCATATCCAATTCCGTGTAATCCAATAACTTTCTCGTCTTCACCAAGAGTTACTAGTTTCATAAAACATGGCTGTCTATGACTAGTTATTGCAGAATACATTGGGGTGAATGATGATTTATAAACTTTAATATTTTCTTCACCAAACTCTTTAATAGCTTGCTCTTCTGTATATCCAATAGAACCAATAGCTGGGTGTGAGAATACTACTGTAGCTACATTAGTATAGTCTAAGTGCTCTTCAGGTTTATTATTAAATAGCCTTTCTGATAATCTACGTCCTGCCGCAACAGCAACTGGAGTTAAGGCAAGTCGACCTGTTACATCACCAACTGCATAAATTCCTTCTACATTAGTGTTTTGGTATTTGTCTGTTGGAATAAATCCACGCTCATCTACTTCCACACCTGCAGCTTCTAAGTTAAGATTTTCAGATAATGGTTTTCTACCGATTGCCCAGATTAATAAGTCAACTGTAGTTTCACGTCCATCTTCAAGTACTAAAGTGACACTATTATCAGCATTTTTTACAACTTTTTTAGGAATAGCATTTGTGTGAAGAGTTGGACCTTCTTCATTAATAACTTTTACTAAAGTATCTACTATATCTTTATCAAAAGTTCTTAGCGGACGATCACGACGTACAAATAGATGAGTATCAACACCTAATCCGTTGAATACCCCTGCAAGTTCAACTGCGATATATCCTGCACCAACTACAGCGATACGTTTTGGTAATTGTTTAAGTGCGAATACTTCATTAGAAGTAACACCAAACTCAGCTCCTTCAACATTAGGGATAGTTGGTTGTCCACCAGTCGCTATTAAAATGTGATCAGCTGTATATTGTTCGCCATTAACTTCAACTGTATTTTTATTTACAAATTTAGCATATCCTCTTACTAGATCTACTTTATTATTGTTTAATCCACGTTCATAAGAACCATGAATTCTATCAATATATGCAGAACGATTACCTACTAATTTTGAGAAATCAAATTCTACATCTCCAAAATTAAATCCATAATCATTTGCGTATAGCTTTAAACTTTCAGATATTTGTGACGCATGCCACATAACTTTTTTAGGAACACATCCAACGTTTACACATGTTCCTCCTAATTCATTACCTTCGATTAACAATCCTTTTACACCGTACATTGCAGCTCGGTTAATTGAAGCTATTCCACCGCTTCCTCCACCAATTGCAATATAATCATAATGTTTTGCCATGTTTTCACCTCTATAATATAGTATAGCTTTTATCAATTAAAGATTAGTATTTCCCTTATCTTTTCTTAAGTTAGACTTAATCTCTATATTTCATATTATGCAACATTTAATAATTTAATTCAATAGATATGCTTACATTTGTAATCGGAAATTGAAAATCATCTTATTATCAAAGATTTTCAATACCTTTCAATATTTTCCAGTTAAACCTTCAAAGCATTGTTAATGATAAATACTTCTTTTTATGATATAATTTTTCCATAAATGAGGTGATTATATGTTTAACTATATAGAAAAATTAAACTCTATAGAACAATTTAAAACTTTAAAAGAGGAAAATGAAAAAATTGTTTTTGTATTTTCTGCAATATGGTGCCCTGATTGCATCATGCTTGATCGTTATTTAGAGGAAACGATGAGTAAGTTTCCAGAAATAAAATTCATCTACGTTAATCGTGATGATTATCCAGAAATATCTCAAGCTCTTGATATTTTTGGTATCCCTTCTTTTGTGGGTTACAAAAACAATATTGAAATTAGTCGTTTCGTATCAAGACTTGCTAAAACACAAAAAGAAGTAGAACAATTTTTAGAGAAAATCTAATTGAATTATAAAAAGGCTCAGCATTTCGCTAAGCCTTTTTATACTACCTTAAGTAATAAAGTGGTCCTAATATTTTTTTAATATTTTCAGTTGATTCAAACTTTAGATCTAATGCATCATCAATAGTTTTTATCTTATTGTTTTCTATCATTTCTTCTAGTGTTGACGGAATTACACTTAATTTAAACACCGGAGTGATTTTTAAATCTGATGTAGGAACGATATTATAAAGATCATTTTCTTTAATTTTTTGACCTACAAAAATCTCTTTTGTCCCTTTATCCATATTTACTTTTACTGTTTTGTTTGCAATAAAATGAGATAGTGAGTAACCCGATTTAGGTACTACTATTATTTTATTATTTTTTGTAGCATCTCCAATATTATTAAATTCGTCAACTCTTAAAACATTAGATGTTCCTTTAGAAAGATTAATATTTCCTTCAAAAGTTTTTTCAAATTCTACATTAAACAACTTTCTATATACTGCAGTAAATTCAATATTTTTTCCTTTTTCTGTAACTACAGCACCTAATTCATTAGTTTGCAATAGCTTGTTTTTAGAAACTCTGATATTTTCTGAGTTTTCACCAGCCATTAAATAATCGCTATTTGCCTGCCAACCTAAGAACTCTTGCTCTGTAACTCCAGTAGCTGTCGGTAAATTAATCATACTATCTATTCTAGAACCTACTAATACCTCTTGACCATCAGACAAGAATTTATCAATACCACGTCCTACAAACTTAACAGTAACCCACTCACTATCCACTTTTTTAAAGTAAATCTCTAAAACTGTCTCTGCTGTAATATAATCATCATCGCTGATTACTTTCTTATTGGATCTAAATAGTACTTCATATCCTGAATTTGGTTTAATTTTTTTACGAAGTTCTGCTAGTAAATCCCCTATTTTTTTAGTTTCAGGCCACTCTATATCTTTATCTTTTATACTATCATCAACCTTACCAAATCGTTTATTATAATCATCTTGTCGAATTTTAATAGTATTAACATTTTCTTTATAATTTGCTTTTACTATAATACTATTGTCAATACTAACTTCAGATAAATCCTTAATTTCATTAATTTTAGAATTATCTTTTGCATCTATAATAGTATAGCTATCAACATGATATTTTTCTCTATCAAAGAACTTAGTATCTATTTCACTTAGTTTCTGACCAGTTAGCAACGTCACTTCTTTCTTAGTAATACCGTTATCTAATAATATTTTTGTATTATATTTTGCTTCAATTTTTATATTATTTCCTAATACTTGAGAATTTGAAACTTCCTTGTCATCTAGATAATAACCAGAAAATTCATAGCTCTCACCTTTTTCTATTATATCTTTAATTTCATTTTCTTTAATGAAGTTGCCAAACGATACTCCCTGTTTGATTAAAAACTCTTTATTATTCTTCTTAAATTCCGAAGGATATTCTATTTTTACATTATTCCAGTAATCTTTATCCTGAGTTAATTGCACTTCTATTTTTTTAGCTAAATATGGCACTTCTAAATTTTCCGAACTAATTTCCTTACCATCTACTAATATTTTCGCTTTAGTGTAACTATAGTATTTATCAGGACGATAATATTGCTCTACTTCATATGGTAAAACTGAAACCTTATCATCCTTTGGTGCATTTCTTAGTTCAATCGTTCTATTTACTACCTCTTTTTTACCTTCTGTTACAACCAGATTGATATTCTTTTTAGTAAAATATACCTTACTTGTTTTAGAATATTCAAGATTTTCAATATTTCCTTTATTGTCAATGTCATAACTCATAACATTCATTATTATTCTACTATTCGATACAAAAAGTTTTAGTAAACTTTTATCAACTATTTTACCAGCACCACTATTTTTTAATTGTATTCTAAACATTTCATTTGGAATATTATTATTATCAAGTGAATAGAAAATTAGATAGTTATGTGAATTCTTTTTATAATTCAGTAATTCAGCACTATACTCCAATTCTTCCATATTACTCTGAATTAGATTATTTTTTATAACAGGAAGAGAGTAACTTCTACTTCTAGAGAATAAATCAAAATTAAATATATTATCCCTTAGTACTGTATCCATTACAGTTGTATTATAATCTGTAAAATAATCTGCTTTTATTTCAGTATTCGTAGTTATAGTTAAACTAAAACACAATAGTCCAAAACTTATAATTTTACAATATTTCAACATTTCTCCTCCTTTCTTTCTAATTTATATTATACCATATTCAGTAAAAACAATTATACATAATGTCATTAAAATGAAATTAAATAATATAATATTTCCGCAAGATATTATTATTTAATTTCTGATATAAGAATTTTTATTTAAATATCACAAAATTGACCTATAAGCGTATCACTTATAGGTCTAATTTTTTATTAATGTTATTTTTAAGCTTCACTTATATTTTCTAACATTATTTGATCATTAGATATACTAACTTCATCATATTCGTAATCATCTGCAAAATCATACAAATACTCCTTATACAGGAACATTTCATTAGAGTAATCCAAAAACTCCTCTTCTGGAGCAGAAAACTCTATTTCATTATAACTTTCATCAGCATAATCTGATAAAATTTCATCTTCATAGTCTATTTCAGTATTGAAGTCCTGGGAATATTCATCATCTTGCCCGTACCTGGGATCCGGCGACTCCAAACTAGATAAGTTCATTGTATACATAAAAATCTCCTTAAATATCTTTTTTATTATTATACATTATACATAATCGTTTAACTTTTTACAAGCAAAAACTATAGTTTTTTCAAAATATTTTTTCGCACCTCATTAAGCGCTTCTACACTTGCTCTATAGCGAATTAACTCCCTATCTCCAACGAATAAACATTCTTTAACAGAAACATCTCCTTGAGCATATACAGCTATATAAACTAATCCAACAGGCTTTCCACTTTCATCACTATTTGGTCCAGCTATTCCAGTTGTAGCAATAGCAAAATCACTATTTAAACGTTTTGCTATTCCTAGAGCCATCTCACTAGCAACCTCTTTACTAACAGCTCCAAATCTCTCTAAAGTTTCTTCTTTTACTCCTAATGTAGTTATTTTAGACCTATTAGAATAACAGACTATTCCCTCTAATAATGAATCTGAAATTCCACTTTTTTCTACTAACATAGAGGATATTTTACCTCCAGTTAGAGACTCTGCTATAGAAATTGTGTAATTATTTTCAATAAGAAGATTAGCTACTGCACTATTCAATTCAGTTTGTGAACTAGAGACATCTTCATCCCCAACTAAATAAATATATTCCCCTACACCTTCTCTACTCTCTATTTCTTCCAGTTGTTCATTTATCATGTCCTCACATTCATATTTATCTTCAGCACTCGCAGTAATTCTTAATAGCACCTCACCCGTTTTCGCATATAATGCTAATGTAGGATTAGTCTGTCTATCCATTATATCTTTGATTTTTGTTTCTAAAAGTGATTCACCAATACCATAGAATCTTACATATTTTGAAATAAATTGTTTCTTACTATATTTTTCTAAATAAGGTTTAACACTTTTCTCAAACATATCTCGCATTTCTCTTGGAGGACCAGGCATTAAGATAATACGTTTATTATTTTCTTCAATTATTATTCCTGGAGCTGTACCACAGAAATTCTCTAATACTATAGCTCCCTCAGGAATCATAGCTTGTTTTTTATTATTTTCTGTAATTACATTTCTACCAGCTCTTGTCAATCTCTCAATAATTTTCACCCATGAATATTCATGAAAATAGAAATCGCGACCAAAATATTCGGCTACACATTCTTTAGTGATATCATCATCCGTTGGCCCTAAACCTCCAGTTATTATAACAGTATCATTTTCATTAAATGCACTCTCTAAAGTTTTTAGCAACCGTTCTCGATTATCTCCGACCGTTGTTTGTCTAAAAACCCCTAATCCTAGTGCTGCTAATTCTTTTGATAAATATGCTGTATTAGTATTTACAATATCACCCAATAATAACTCTGTTCCGACAGAAACTAATTCAACTCTCATAAATAAACCTCGCAAAATTTACTAATTTTCTTCTCTTAATTCTATTCTACATCATAATAGTTAAAAAATAAATAATCTAGTCCTAGAGTCCTTTCATTAAAAAAAAAGAAAAGTTCAATGAAGTTACTCATTGAACTTTCTTATTATTCTATTCTCTATTTGTATATTTTTGATGTAACTCTAATTGATCTCCCATTAATTCATCAATCGTCACTAATTCAAAACCTTGTTCTGTTAAGTATTGTAGCACTGAAGGTAAAGCATTAATTGATGTTTGGTGAACATCATGCATTAAAATTATTGAACCTGGACGTGCTTTTCTTACTTCTTTCATTATAGAAGCAGTATTACGATTTTTCCAATCTAGAGTGTCAACATCCCACAAAATAAACGACTGATCCACTGCAGCTTGGATAGTTGCGTTAATTCCTCCGTATGGTGGTCTCATTATATGTACATCTTGACCACTTGCTTTTTTCAAAGCTTCAGTAGTATCATTAATCTGACTTTTAGCTTGTTCTAAACTAATTTTCGTTAATAATGGGTGACTCCAAGAATGATTCCCAATTTGATGCCCTTCAGCAACAACCTGCTTAATTATCTCTTCATTTCCAGCCACTGCTTTTCCTACCATAAAGAATGTACCCTTAGCATTATATTTCTTCAATAACTCTAAAGCAACAGGTGTTGTATTAGGATTTGGACCATCATCAAACGTTAATGCTACAGCCTTTCTACTTCTTTTCTTAATATAAACTTTATATTTCTCTAAATCTTCTCCTTTTAAATAGGTTTCATCAATATATTTGTACAAATCATTTATAGAAATATCTACTGAATTAATCTCCGATGTATTAGATTCCACAGCTATGCTAAATTTAGAATTATTATATGTAAATTTCCATGTAGCCATATCTTTATCACGTAATTTTGTGATAATTTTATTAATATCTTCTTCAGATGCTCCTTGAACAGCTAATTGTTGTCTTATTCTAACTAAAAATTTCTGTTTAGCATCATCTGGTGAAGTAAATAAACTAGATAAAGTAAATTCGTTATTATCTTTATCTAAATAAATACTTGAAACTATTGATTCTTCAGCAGATGAGATTTTCTTAGATTCAATCTTATACAAAACTTTTTTAAGACTTACTTCTTTTACAGCAGTAAAATCTGACTCTTTATTAACTACTCCATAAAATTCTATCGCTTTAATATCTTTATCAAAATTTAAATTTCCCTCTTGCAATCCTTTAGTAACTACATCTAAGCGAGTTTTTATCTCAGCAGCCTGTTCAGTGCTCGAATTTGGATAATAAACTTTAATATATTTATCCTTTAGCCAGCCAGATTTTACACTACTATCTTTTGCTAACTCTAATTTATCACCATCTTGAACTATTTTTTTTACCTGAGATTGAAAATTATAATCTTGCCACTTTTGATATGCTGTATCTCCATAAAATAATAAAAACGTACATATTGAAATACATAATGCACCTAATAGAATAACGAATTTTTTCATTTCTTATTCCCCTTAAATTTTTTCATTTTATATACTTTCACAATATATTATACATTAAACAATTAAATTACTCCAGTAATATTTAAACAAAAGTATACAACTATTTTTTTATAGATAAAAAGGGAGTGACTCAAAAATCGTGATTTCAGAGAAATCGATTTTGTCGAGTCACCCCCGCACAGTTTATTAGATATCTAAAAAGCTTTTATAAAGCGAATTTAGATGTCAATAAACCACTGCGTCTATGAGTTCGCATATACACTTTTTTTAAATTTAGGACTTTTGGGTCAGCCCCTTTTCTATACTATTTATTCTGCATTCTACGGCCTTTTTTATCGAAGAATTTTTTATCTGTACCACGACGTTCATTACGATTTTTCTTATCTCTATTATCTGAACGTCGGCGTCTATCATTTCCTCTATTCGAACGTCTACCTTTATCTTGTCTACGAGGAAGTGGTTTTTCAAATGATAATTCCACATCAACTTCTTTTTTATCATTTATTAATTTACTAAGTAATATAGTTATAACTTTCTCCGCATTAGTTTCAGCTAACAATTTATTAGCTAAACTATTAAATTCTACATGATTGTTATCCATTTCTGAGATAACTTCATCGAATAATCTATTGTGGCGTGCTTTTTTCACTTCTTCTTGTGAATATGGACGTAACATCTTCATTCTCTCTCCACGAGAACTTTCTATATCTTTTAAATACGGCATTTCTACAGGATTTAAAAACGTTATTGCTACTCCAGATTTTCCGGCACGACCTGTTCTTCCGATTCTGTGAGTATAGCTTTCTACATCTTGCGGAATATCAAAGTTATATACATGTGTAACATCACTAATATCAATACCACGAGCAGCAACATCAGTTGCAACAAGAATTTGTAACGAATTATTTTTAAATTTACGTAAGATTTCCAAACGTTTTGATTGAGTAATATCTCCGTGCAATCCTTCAGCTAAATATCCTTTTGCGATTAAAGCACTTGCAAGTTCATCAACACGACGTTTAGTTCTTCCAAAAACAATCGCTAAGTTTGGATTTTGAACATCTAAGAAACCAACTAATGTTTCTAATTTTTCATTTTCTCTAGCAATTGTTGCATATTCTGTAATATCCGGTTTCAGCTCTTCATCACTCATAGTTTTTATAAGTTTATAATCATTCATGAAGTCTTTTGAAAGTTCCATGATTGTTTTTGGCATAGTCGCTGAGAACAACAGCGTTTGATGTTTTGATGTTATCTTTGATAGAATAAATCTAACATCTTCGATGAATCCCATATTTAACATTTCATCCGCTTCATCTAGGACTAAATGTGTTAATGCGTCTAATTTTATTGTTCTTCTATTAATATGGTCAATCACACGACCAGGCGTACCTACTATTATTTGTGGACGTTTTTTCAAATCTTGAATTTGTCTTTCAATACTTGTTCCACCAAATACGATGCTAACTTTTAATCCTTTCGCTCTTGACATAAGTCGAAGCTGTTCTCCTACTTGTTGAGCTAGTTCTCTTGTTGGGGCAAGTATTAATGATTGTAATTGATCATTACGCCTTACTGTATCTACTAACGGTATTCCAAAAGCACCTGTTTTTCCTGATCCTGTTTGTGCTTGTGCTAAAATATCAATCCCTGATAATACATATGGAATTGTTTCTGTTTGAATACCAGTTGGAGATATAAAATTCATATTGGTTAGCGACTGAACTGTCTCTTGACTAACCCCTAATTCTTCAAATGTTGTCATTTGTTTCTCCTTAATTTATCCGATTTTATATACTGTCTTATTTATATAACCTGTTAATTATAGCATGAAAATTGAAAATAATAAAGGAATATGGATAAACATCAAAAAAAACTCGACATCCCCTTCAATGCTGAGATCTTAAAAATACATAATAAAAATAACGAGAGTGACTCAAACATCATCATTTCGAAGAAATAAGATTTTGTTGTGTCACCCCCTCATAAAGTTTATTAGAAATCTACAAAACTTTTATAAAGTAAATTTAGATATCAATAAATCACTGTATTATAAGAAACTTTTTTTGAAATATAAACTTTTGGAATCAGCCCCATTATAACCTTAGCTTCATTGAGAAAAACAAATTCCATATTCATATTTTCTTACTACATATTTTTATTTGTAATCTCATCAATTTTTTTCGCAATATTTTTTATACTTTGTCCTGAGTTATTCAAATTATTTGTATAGATTAACAACATATAATCCTTATCACCAAAAACTATAGCCGTATCATGATAATTCGTCTCTATAGCTCCATACTTACTAGCTACTTTCTTATCAGGTATCCCCTCTTTTATCCATTCACCGTCATCTGAATCCTCAAGATACTTTAGTAATTCTGGATATTTATCTCGTTCTTTATACAACTTAGTCCATACTACTTCCATCATCGCTGGAGTGATTCTGTTTTTTTGAGCCTCTGCTTGTGGTAATGTTACACCTAATTCTGCCAAATATTTAACAACAAAAGCCGATGCAGTCGCACTATTTCCCATCAACATATTTGTAGCAGTGTTGTCAGAATACTGAATCATGTTTTGAATAACATAATCTAATTTATAACTATCTTGCTTTGTATTGTTTGTTATCTGACCATTACCCTCTTCTAAAAACTTCGGATTATAATATATATCTGCATCCTTAGATAGTTCACCATTTCTAATACGATCATATATCTTCATTGCATAAATAACCTTAATTGTACTAGCTGCAGTAAAGTAATGCTTATCCTCTTGTGCATATCTATATCCTGTAGAAAAGTTCTTATAAACAATACCTATCTCGTTATTACCTTTGTATTGTTCTAGTAGATTTTCCATTGCTTCATTCAATTCTATCTCACTAAGCTTTTTATTTTCAACAACTGGTTCTTCCTGTTTATTTTCTTCATTCTGTGCTTCTTGTTGAGCCAGTTCTTGCTGTTTAATAGCATCTTTCCTAGCCTTAATCTGAGCTCCTGCTGAAAACACTCCATAAATAATTAACAGCACCGCTGTTGACTCAATTATAAACTTTAAAATTCTTTTCCCAACTCTCTTCACTACTTTACTCACATCCTTTACCTATTTACTATTTATATTAGTGTACTACATATTAACTATTTTAACAATAATAACACGAAAATAATCTTAAAAATAAAATTTACATTTCAATTGAAAATTTATCTTCTTTAAAGCCCTTGAACTATACTTATTCTTTCTAAAGACTTATTTCAATTGTTAAAAGAGTAATCCAAAATTTTTTGAATTACTCTTTTATAACTTTATATATTAGTTTTCAAATAAAAATCTTGCTCCGCTATCTTAGTAAACCCTATGTTCTCATACATATATTTTGGAGTATCATTAGCATCCACTACTAGAATTACATTTTCTTTTCGTTCATTATTTATTGCAAAACTAATTATGTGTTTAGCTATACCACGATTTCTATATTCAGGTGCTATATATAGATTATCAATTTCAAAAAAATTATTTTTAACGATAACATTAGCTGAACCGATTATTTTTTCTCCGTCCTTAGCGACAAGTTGTTTAATATTCTCAGATCTAATATCTTCATAAAGTATCGTCTGATTGTGCTCAGCCCATTCTTCATTGCTTGATTCCATATCTATTTTGTATTGGAATTTTAAATATCTATTTAAATCTGGTTTCTGTAGATATTCAACAGTAAACTCACTTATCTCCTGTTCTACAAAATCTCTAATATTCAAATAATATAGATACAGATTAATCTCACTAAAACTTTCCTTTTTTAAATATTTTTTTAATTTCCTTGATAACGTCACATTCTCCATTGCTGCTAAATGAATAAAGTTGACCCCTTTATCTCTAAAAAAGTTTCTGCATGAAGAGACATAATATTCAAGCTCTTCTATCGTAGTAGGCTCTTTTTTCATTAATAAATAATTTCCACTAAAGTATAACTTAGACTTTATAGTTTGATAGATTACATAACTATCAGTTTCTACAGCCGACTTTGCTCTGGAATAAATATCCTTAAAGCTATAATCCATAATTCACACCTCCTATTCTTAATGTAATTTATCTTATACTAATGATGTCCATGTGGACCATGATGATGTTCAAAATGATTAATTATTTCTAAAACTCTTGAACTTCCAGTCAAATCATAAACATTTCTTAGAGTTTCTACATATGTTGGATCATCGTGTAAAACATCAAAATAAGTAACCACTTCTTCTTCTACAAAATCGATATAATCTTCCTCTTCTGACAGAGCATTTAATGCTGCACCTAGCAGAATCGGATCATCTTTTAGCAACGCATTACCATTATATAAATCATAGATTTTTTCATACTCATATAATGATTTAAGCGCGTGTATAGTTATAAATAATGTTTCTTCCGAAAGACCTTGAGCTGTTAATACCTCTTGCATTAGCGTACGAATAGTGTCATATTGCTGATCTTCTTTATACAGAGAAATTAGATGTAAATAACCGCTAATAGCCATTCCCTGTAGTTCTACATATTTTTCTAAGTATCTCTTAGCCTCATCACCTTTTGACATGTGCCCTAAATGTAAATATGCCTCTGTAAAATCAGGATCAAGAGCAATAGTTTTTAATAGGTGCATTTTAGATTTTTCTAAGTTTTGGATTTGATTATATGCGAATGCTAAAGAGAATAAAATTCCTGGATCCTCATATCCTCTTCCGTTTTGATTATAGAAATCAATAGCCTCTTCAAACAATCCTAAAGCAAATAAATTATCAAATGCAGTTTGGAAATTCTCTAAAGATGGTTCTTCATAGAAAATTCTCTCACTTAAGCTTCTAGCTTTATCTTCTCTTCCTGTTGTTAAATAAATCCCTACTAACTCTTTATCAATTGCACGAATAGCCTCATCAAAATCTGTTCCGGCTCTTGCAGCTAAGAACTTTTCTTCAGCAATTTCATATAATTCATCTTCTAAATATATTAGACCTTCTTGATATAAAATCGCGGGTGTTTTTGGAGAATTATACAATACTACTAACGCATCATCTTTCTTATCTAGATAAAGAAGATTGTGAACATATCCTTCAATAGCTGTGTCCTCTTCTCTGTTTTGTTCATAAATTACTCTTGATAATTCTAAACATTCATCAAATAACCCATTATCTAAAAGTACTGTACGAAACTCCTCCTGCTGCTCTCTATCTAATGCAGAAAAATCTATATCTTTTAATTCCTCTAAAAATTTTTGTAAATCCATCTAATTATCTCTCCTTGCTAACTTATTCATTATAAAAGTTAATTCAGTTTTTACAGTAGAATCAATATTATCGATACTCTTCTGAGCTTTTTCTAAATATTTTCTACTTATAGTCAATGTCTCTGATAAAATCCTATCATTATTTTTTATATAATTTATAATATTTTCTTTTTCTTTTCTACTAGTTCTTTTTGTGAAATTATTAAATAATTCTGGATTTTCTTTCTTCGCTATTAAAGCTGGCAATGTAATATTACCATTCATTAAATCTTGCCCTACCTCTTTTCCAAGATTTTGCGCTCCTCCTGCAAAATCTAAGTAATCGTCAATTATTTGATAGCTCATTCCTAAATAGTAACCAAATGAAAAAGTACTACGTATGTCTTCATCAGAAGCTTTAGCTACTATACTTCCTGCCACACAAGAGAAGGCAATTAATATCGCTGTTTTTCTCTTAATCTTCTTAAGGTAATCTAGTCTTCTAGTCTTAATATTATACAAGCCATCTTCTTGGATAAGCTCACCTATACAAAGTTCCTTTAAAGTCTCTGTCAAATAGATGTGTATTCTCTCATCTTCGAACTTAGCAACTTCTCTTAAAACTACTGCAAAAAGATAGTCTCCTAAATAAAGGGCAAATTCATTTCCATACTGTTTATTCATTGTAACACTTCCACGTCTTGTATCAGCATTATCAATAATATCATCATGAATCAAACTAGCAGTATGAATTATTTCAACTATACTAGCCATCCGAATTATATCTTTTCTATTCAATTCAAAATTTCCTAATTTGGCACACATAAGTAAAAGAAGGACTCTAACCCTCTTTCCACCATTCAGAAAATACTTCTTGATAATTTCATTTAATCTATCATCTTCACTTCTAGTAATATCAAAAATATCTTCTAATACATCATGTACCAAAATTTCATACTGTTTTAACATTCTATTCTCCATTAATCTTATACAAAGATCACCGCTTTACTATCAAATTCTTGAAACTCGATATTATAAAAATTAAACCATGTCTTTATTATACTTAAATAAAACTCTTCCTCACTCATTCTCTTAGTAAGAATTTGAAAGTACCCAACTCGCATAGTTTCAGTCAAAATACTTAACTTATCCAAATCATCTTTTAGTAAACTATAATACTCAAAACTAAAATAATCTCCAAGTAATATTGACTTCGACTCGATAGGTTCGAATCTAGCACTGTGGCTGTGCAAAGAACTTAAAGCACAAAAAATAGCCGTATTATATCTCTCGTTATCAAAATTATATTTCTCTATAAAAGGTATAATATTTAATTTTTCTATTAATCTTTCATTATAACTATATTTTTTCATAATAAATCCTTCATTATTTATCTGTATAAATTATACCACAATATTGTAATTTATTAAAATTTGATTAACTACATTTCAAACAAAAAAATTTATACATTGAATATCCCCGATGATAATAAAAATTAAGAGCAACCTTAAAATCATGATTTAAAAATCACAATCATAAAGTTACTCTATAAATTTATTCATTTTTAAAAATCAATATATTACTATTCAATAAATCTATATCTTTTCTACAACTAATTCTGTATCGTTATTTTTTAATATTTTTATTGTATTAAACTCACTTATTAATATTAAAAACATTACTAATGTAAGAATTGCTTTAGTAGATATATTATCCGTATTATTGCTAATCATACCTAGAAATACATAACAAATTATACTATTATGCCAATTAGATTGTTTCATATACTCCGAATTTTTAAAGTTTATATAAAGACTATATAAACTTATTAATATTTGACAAAACAATAAAATATTACTTAACATACACATTCACCTTTTTTAAAATATAGTAACCTAAAGCATTCTCAAATTTATTCTTACAAATAATTAACTGTTTCTTGATATTCCGCAGGTCTTTCTTTTCTAACAAATAGCATAATAGCTACGATGAAGTAGAATAGATATACAGGCACTAATAACCCTACTGTTCCAACAGCCACTACAATCGCTAATAATAAGAAAAGTATTCCAGATAAAATACGTTTTTTCATTAGGAATGTCGCTAATAGTGCAACTACAACTAATACGATTAATAGAACTGAATACATCTTAATCCCTTGAATCGTATAGTCAATTATTTGTTCAGCCGATAAATTTACTCCGTTAGAATTTTTAGCAATTTCATCTTTAAAAAGATTTAAAAATTCCTGGTTATCTTTTATAACTGAAATTTTAAAGAATGACCCATACGCTAAAACTCCCGTTAATACTATTAAGATAATATTAGCAATCCATGCTAAAACTTTTTCTACTGTTCTTTTGAATGGTTTCATAATAAACCCCTCCTTCTATAAAATCAAAAGTTTTTCCTTTTACTAATTATAACACAAAACGTTCTCATAATATATAACAAATTACCTGAATTAGCAAATTTTCTACTTGAAATGATAGTCTTTAAATTTTACTAATTATAAATTTTTATTATCTATGCTTTCATCTTCATGTAAATTTTTATTTCTCTCCAGATACTTTTTATAAAATAACATATGGCATAACCCTACAAAAATGAATAAACCAAATAAATATAATATCTCCCTTGTAATTTGATAGTCATCAATCGTTAGCAATGCTATAAATAAAAGGATTATCACCTCAATACAATACAAAATAACCGCTATAATTCTATGGATTTTATTCAACTTCTTTAGTGATTTTTTTCCATCATTAACAACCCCAATTAGAAAATCAAAAAATACATCAAACATAATTTCTTCTCCTTTATATTCCTCAAAAAATAAAATTCATCTTCTTAATAATATTCAACTTTAATATTTTTATATTAATTAGGGATAGTATATCATATTTTCTA
The DNA here is from genome assembly GCF_057272915.1 of Gemella sp. Taxonomy (NCBI): domain Bacteria; kingdom Bacillati; phylum Bacillota; class Bacilli; order Caryophanales; family Gemellaceae; genus Gemella; species Gemella sp. Next base: position 143,984 of record NZ_DBHIUF010000003.1, on the reverse strand, counting down.
CTAATTTCATTTTTTCTATACATGTTTTTTACCATAAACTCTTATTTTTATATAAAAAATCCTCCAAACCGCATGGTTTGAAGGATTACAATCAGTTTAATGTCGTTCACCAAGTGTAAATCTCATCTCGATTTTAAAAACACCATCTTCTGGTGAGTAAGCACGTATTGTTTCTCTATGTTTTTCTGCAATAAGCTGTGCCATAGATAACCCAATACCGTAACCTTTGATTGTACTATTTCTTGATTCATCCAAACGATAGAAACGATCAAAAATCTTACTTAAATCACCTTTTTTAACATCTGCTTTATTTGAAACCTTTAAAATAGCATTCTTTCTATTTTTCTTAAGACAGACTAGTATATCACTATCTTCAGGTGCGTATTTAATAGCATTTTCTAATAAAATATCCATCAACTGAACTATAGAATCCTTTTCACCATAATAATTTAAACCAGAATCTATGTCGATTGCTATATATTTTTTCTGGAAGTTAGCTAACTCATTAAAATCCTCAATCCTCGATTTCAAAGCTTCCGTTAAATTAAATTGTGCTCGCTCGACGGAATCTTTTTCTTCCATTCTACTGAATACTACCAAACTGTTAACTAAACTTGAAAGACGCTCTACTTGGTTATGAATATTATTTGTCCACTTAGAGTCCCCGTGTTCCATTTCTAATACATCAGCATTAGAACTAATTATAGCTAATGGCGTCTTTAACTCATGACTAGCTCCCGTTATAAATTGCTTCTGTTTTATATAAGTCTCTTGTATTGGTGCTATAACTTTTTTAGATACTAAAATAACCAAGATAAGTACTGACACTATCACAACAAAAGAGATTAAAATACTATTTTTCAAAAATGATTCAAAAGAATCCAATTCACGTTGGCAATTTAAAAATAGTATTAAATTTCCAACGTTTGATTCTACTTTTAAAAATCTATAACTACCGATGAAACCACTCGTTTTTCCCACTTTAATAGCTTCGATTACTTTATCTTGCAAGGCATCTTGATCTGGCAATAAAGAATCATCACGATATGCCTTTATTACCCTTCCGATATTATCAACTTTAGCAATAGAAAAGCCATTATAATCTGTAGGACTAGATGAATTTTTCGTAATTACTAAATCATCTCCATCTTCTGTAAAGATTTTAATCAACGCCTGAGATTTTGAGGCTTCTAAAAGAGTTGTGTCTATTCTTTCTTCTAACTTATTAAAATTTATAAAATTTAATGTAATAGCCAATACTGCTACTACAACAGCTACACTCCCAACAGCTGTCGCTATAAATTTTTTCCTAAGACTCTTAAACATCTAGCATCTCCAGTGTATATCCTATATTCCTTGTAGCTTTGATTTGAACATTAGCATCTAACGCTTTTAATTTCTTTCTTAAATACGATATATTAACCCATACTACATTAATTTCAGAATCACTATCATATCCCCAAATTTTTTCTAAAAATTGTTCAGTTTGAATTACATTTCCTGGATTTCGCATTAGTAATTCCATCATTTGATATTCTTTATTAGATAATCTTACTTTATCTTTTTCTGTAGATAACTCAAATGTATATTTACTTAAACTCACATTTCCTAATTCTAATACATTACTTGTAAATGTAGATTGTCTTCTTGTCATTGAACGTACTCTTGCTAACAATTCTCTTGTAACAAAGGGTTTAGTTAAGTAATCATCTGCCCCACTATCTAATCCATATACTTTATCTTCTATTTCTGATTTAGCTGTAAGTAATAATACAGGAGTACTTTTTTTATTTTCCCTTATTTTTTTTACAACTGTTACTCCATCCATCTGCGGCATCATGACATCTAAAATTGCTCCATCGTATTCATCTAACATTAGATAATCATATGCATCTTGTCCATTATCTACTACATCTACAGAATAATTATTATGTTTTAACATTGCTTCAAGTGCATCTGCTAAGTCTTTCTCATCCTCGGCCAGTAATAACCTCATTGACTTTCACTCCTAACTATACTTTTATGTTATTTTCCTAATATAAATCTATTATATATATACTAACTAAAATTAAGTTTAAACTATTATTTAATGTACAAAATATATATTAACGATTTTTTAGTGAAAATCCTATGAAATCTTATACATTTTGTAATATATATAACAAAAACAATGAAGAAGTTATCATTACGATATATTATACCAAAATTCAAACTTATATTCTCATTTTAACAACAAAATTTTTTAATTATTAGTTTCTTCTCATTTTACCTTATTTTGTCTATACATGTCAAAGTTAGTGATTAACATTTTCTAAAACATTAGCCAAAATAATTATTTCCTTCCAATAAGTAGTCCACTTTGAATATAATCTTTCATCCCTTTACCATAGCCCCATTTTTCTGCGTACTCATCCGTAACATCAGAATTAATAATCTGGAACTTAGTAAACCCTGCTTCCCTGATGATATCAGCCATCTCTTCTTCCAGAAGAGCACCTGCTACTCAAGTGCAATGCATTCTGCTAGAATTTTTCCATTCTAATGGCAATTCCTTTTTCAAAATGATATCAGATATTACAAACATACCATCTTCTTTAAGAATACGATATATCTCATCATAAACTTTTTGCTTATCAGGTTCTAGATTGATAACACAGTTACTAATAACTCTATCTACAGCTTCATTTTCTAATGGGATATTGATTAATTCACCTTTAATAAACTCTATATTATCAAACTTCTTATTATCACAAACTTTCTTTGCTTTTTCAAGCATCGAATCTAATCTATCTAATCCATATAACGTTCCTACTTTAGGATTTTTCATCTTTGTTATGAAAATATCCATTCCAGCTCCACACCCTAAATCAATTAAAGATTGCCCTTCTTTAATTTTCAGGTGATTAATTGGATTCCCACAAGAAAGTCCCATATTAATTTCATCAGGAAATTCATTAATAATTTTTTCATCATATCCTAATGATTTACTCAGTTCTTTCGGATCAATTTTTGTCTTTTGTTTGTTTTTTGAGATATTATCATAGAAGTTATCAACTGATAATCTTATTTTTAAATTGTTTTTCATACTTTCACCTATCTTTACTTCATTACTTACTTTAAATTTATTTCCCATCTTTATATTAACTAAAGATTACATCTACTAGTTTTATTAATTTCTTTTCATTTTTTAATTATTTAACACTAATTCTACCATAATAACCCGTATTTTTCTATCCAAAAAAATAAGCCCTGACTAGGACTTATTTTTTGAAAAATTATATTAGTTTATTGTATTCTTCTTCTGTTAAGTAACTTGAAATTGCACCTATTTTTGTAGTTGTTAAACTAGCATAGTTTGTCGCAAATGTTGCCATATCTGACAGTTCTTCTTCTGAAATATTATTAAGATCTTCATGATTTAATAGTTTAGATAAGAATGAACCAGCAAACGCATCACCTGCACCAGTAGTGTCAACAGCTTTGATATTAGGTATTTCAGTTACTACTTTATGATTTTCATAATAAACTTCTGCGCCGTGTTCTCCTTTAGTATAAAGAACAACTTTCATGTGGATGAAGTCTTTTTTTAATGCTTCTTCGATATTAGTAGTTCCAGTTAGGAATTCTAATTCGTTATCAGCAACTTTAATAACATCAACATAAGGTAAGAATTCTTTAATAGTTTCAAAGTATACTTTGTGATCGTCCCACAAATTGAAACGTAAGTTAACATCAAAAGAAATTAGCACACCTGCTTCTTTAGCTTTTTTCAGTAATAAATGATGGCTATCTTTTGATTCTTCTTGAATTGCGATACTTGCAAAGTGAATTGCTTCAATTTCCGATAAATCTACTTTCTCTACATCTTCCTTACTAATTCTTAATGTTGATGAACCTTTGAAGTAAAAACTAAATGAACGGTCTCCAGTTTCATCTAAAGAAACAAATGCTAATGGTGTAAAACTATCTACTTTACGACTCACATATCTACAATCTACATTTTCATTTTTTAAAGTATTTTCTAGGAAATCACCAAAACCATCTTGTCCTAATGATGTTAATAAATAACTCTTGTGTCCTAGTTTCTGTGCAACACACGCAACATTAGCTACACAGCCTCCAGCCTCTTTTTTAAATGATTTTACTTTATCGATTGTTCCTACACCTTCTCCAATAAAGTCAATTAGCATTTCTCCTATACATAAAACTGCCATTTTAGTTCTCCTCTCTAATTTCGATTGCTCCAAGTTCTTTTGCTACATAGTTAGTAGCTAATATTTTTACATCGTGATTTTCTGGATAGAATCTTGTCGAAATTGTAAATGATCCACCATTAGCAAATAATTCAATTGATGAACTATCAAATACTATTTCTACATCTTCTAAATCCAATTTATATTTTCTATCATTTCTTCCGTAACCACTAGTACCAAAAGAAATTTTTAATTCGTTATTTTCATAGCTTACTTTAAAATCAGCTACACTGATCTCAAAACTTTCTCCATGTTCTTGTTTATAATACCATGTATTTTTATTAAAGTCATTAGTTTTAATATTGCTACCTAATAAATCTTTCACCGATTTATGTAAGGTTTGTCTAACTTTTCCATCTTTATAATTTACTACACGAGGCACTGTTAGACAGTTTTGATAACCAAACTTTGTAGTCGGATTTGTATAACTACTATCCGGCACATACATCCAACCGATTAGTATACGATTATTATCCTCATCTAAAAATGTTTGTGATGCATAAAAATCATGTCCATAATCTAATAGTGTGAAGTTATCTAATTTATCAACATTCTCAATACCCTCTTCTACAACAGAATATCCAATTTGATACATATTTTCATAATATGGGTACATTCTTGTAATACCTTGAGGTGAAAACATAAATATTTCTTTTCCATCTACTTCAAAATAATCAGGACATTCCCACATGAATCCTAGATTTTTTTGTGAATAGATTGTTTTATATGGTTTAAGAGTATCTTTATCGTATACTAATAAACATCCATAATCATTACTATCTCTAGCACCTAGCACTAGATATTTTTTTCCGTTTTTTTCAAATATCTTCGGATCTCTAACATGATTTGACATATTAGGATAATCATCTGTTGTTAATAGACATTTCTTCTCAGTAAAATTAATTCCATCTTCCGTTTCAAAAGATATGGTATTATGACCACGTCCAGCATGAACATAGTCATAATCTCCTTTATATTTCACATTCCCCGTGTAATAGAAGACTAATTTTCCATCTTCTATATTGGCACTTCCTGAATACACACCATGTGTTTCTTCTTCAATAGTTGGTGTTAAGAAAACGCCACGATCTTCATAATTTTTTAAATCACTACTAGTATAGTAATACCATAATTTTAATCCACCATTTACTTCATAAGAATATTGGTGAAAAATATGGTATTTTCCGTTAAAGTAAGCTAATCCGTTAGGATCATTTAGCCAACCTTTAGTAGGTTCTAAATGAAGATTTTGTTTCCAGTTATTAGCTAGCATTCACAAGTTCCTTCTTAGTTTTGAAGAAATATGCTGTTACTGAGAATGAAACGATGAATGATAATGCTAAACCAATACCAAATGTTGACCAGTGGTTTGCAGGAATTGATAAGAATCCTGGAAGACCAGCTGCTCCTAATGCTGATGCAAATACTTTGTTTAATCCAATCCATGCACTTCCTACAGCACTTCCTGCTATAGCTCCATAGAATGGATATCTAAGTCTTAAGTTAACCCCGAACATAGCTGGCTCTGTAATACCTAATAATGCAGAAATACCAGATGCTGATGAGATTGATTTCATTTTTGTGTTTTTAGAGAATACTAATACTGCAAGAACCGCAGCACCTTGCGCTACATTAGACATAGATGCAATTGGGAAGATAAATGTTAATCCTGTTGCAGCTAGTAATTGAGTTTCTATAGCTGAGAAGCTTTGATGTAATCCAGTGATTACGATTGGTGCGTAGAATAAACCGAAAATACCTGCTCCTACGAATCCACCTTGCATATATAACCATTGTAATCCTTCACCTAATAAAGTACCAGCTTCACGAAGTACAGGCCCCATCCATGCAAATGTTACGAATCCAGTTACAAATAATGAAACTAATGGTGTAGTTAAGTTATCTAACCATGATGGAGTTACACGACGTAAGAATTTTTCAATTGTTGCTAATAACCAAGCAGCCGCAAGAATTGGTAATACAGTTCCTTGGTATCCTACTTTAGCAATCTTAAATCCGAATACATCCCAGTATTGAAGAGAAGTAAGTCTTTGTAGACCATCAACTGCTTGACCACTTTGGTTTACGATATCTAAAGCTGGAGCAAGAAGTTGATTTGTAGATGGATTTAATTTACCAAATACATAGAAGTTCATTACATCTGGGTGAACCATTAACATCGCTAGTGCAGCACCTAGATATGGATTACCACCAAAACGCTTAGTAGCAGAGAAACCAATTAATACAGGTAAGAATACGAACGGTGCATTAGCAAATACGTTAACCATATCAGCAAGACCAGCAATACCTGGATTAGCTTCAATAACAGATTTACCAGTATAGAATAAATCTTTCGCTGTTAATACATTGTTAATCCCCATTAAAAGACCACCAGCAACGATCGCTGGGATAATCGGAACGAAAATATCACTTAACATTTTTACAAAACGTTGTAGTGGATTTCCTTTTGGTTTTTTAGAAGTAATTTTTTCTCCTTCTTCTTCACTTGAAGCTTCTCCTTTGTATAGCTCATTGTACTTAGCGTATACTTGTTGAACAAGACCACTTCCAAAGATTAATTGAAGTTGACCGTTATTAAAGAATACACCTTTAACACCTTCGATATCTTCTAATTTTTCTTTATTATACTTTTTTTCATCGTTTAATTCTAAACGAAGACGCGTTGCACAGTGAACAACAGATCGTAAATTTTCTTCACCACCACTATGTTCAACTACTTCTTTTACAACTTTTTTTAAGTCCATAGTTCTTTCTCCTTTTATTTTTTATATTATATAATGACATTTAACTATTACCAAATTAAAATGGTAACGTTACTTTTTATTGTACACCTCTTTACATAATATTGTCAAGAGAAAGAAGTAACGTTACCATAACTATTTTTATTAATACTGCTATTCCTTGCTTGAAAATAGTAATTTTGATATAATCTAAGAGCATAACAATACTTTAGAAAGTGAGGTTGTCATGGATTTTAAGATTTATAATTTATTTACCAATGTACTAAAAAATATAAATCGCTATAAGTTCACCTATATTTCAGTAGCCGCTTTTATACAACTTATTCTTATCTGTGCTTTATGGATAATCTCTAGAATTTTCCAACTTGCGCTTACCCTCGCTGGTGAAGAGCATTTAGATAAAAACAATATTCTTAATATACTGACAAATCCCTATAGTTTTGTAATATTGAACATATTAGTGCTTATAGTTGCTTTCTTCATGTTTATAGAGTTTTCGATACTTACTTTCACTATATATGGACAGTTAACAGATAAGCAATATTCATTTAGAAGTATTTTTTATAATGCTTGGGATAAAACGAAAAATCTTGCAGGTTTTCAAACATTATTTTTTATAGTCTATTTTCTTATAACTATCCCCACAATTAATCTTGGCGTAAAATCTATACTTGCTAAGAATTTATTTGTTCCAAAATTTATAAGTAACGAGATTATGAAAACTAATAGTGGTCTTATTATTTGGGGACTTATAATGATTATATTAGCCTATATAAATCTTAGATTGATTTTCACCCTTCCACTAACGGCTGTAGGAGATGAAAAAATTCTAGATAGTATTAAAAGAAGTTGGGAGCTTACAAAAACAGGAAAGAAAAAATTTTTATTTACAATTGCTATTTTTGAAACAATATATGTGGTTATTGCTGGTAGTTTAATTGCAGCTATAACATTTATATGTATCTATTTAGATGAAAACGGAAATAATCCAATAGTTCAAACTCTGTTTTTCTCAGCAATTAGTGCTATTATGTTCTTTTTAGGAGCAATCTCAAAAGTAACAGTTATCACCTCACTAATAACTATTCTTATAGACAACAATGAAATATCGGAAAAACTTGTTAACAATCTTAATGAGAATAAAAGAAAAACAAAAAAAGTAATGACTTTTACAACAACAATTATTGTTTTTGTTGCTATTTTTAATGGGTTTAATATATACGGAAATGGAGTTAATAAAAATATTGAAACAGTAGCACATCGTGGATATGTTGCTAAAGGTGTTGAAAATTCAATTGAAGCTCTTGAAGGTGCTGCTGAAGTAGGAGCTGATTATGTAGAATTTGATATAATTTTAACAAAAGATAATAAGTTCATAGTTATGCACGACTATAATCTAAAAAGACTTGCTGGAATAAACAAACGTGTTCAAGATATGAACTTTGATGAAATTGTCGGCTTACCGATAAAACAAGGAGACTATACTAGTAAAATTCCGTCACTAGAAGAATTTGTAACTAAAGCAAAAGAGTTAAACATGAAGCTTGTAATTGAATTAAAACCTCATGGTACTGAACCATCAAATTATATCGATATACTGATTAATGAAATCAAAAGACTAAAACTTGAAAATTATAAATTTATGTCGTTAAATCCTAAAGTAGTAGAAGAATTAGAAACAAAAGCACCAAACTTGGAAACAGGTTATGTAATTCCACTTCAATTTGGTAATTTTTCAAAATCAAATGTCGACTTCTTTGTAATTGAAGATTTTTCATATCGAGATAGACTTGTTGAACAAGCTAACACTCAAAATAAGAAAGTTTTTGTTTGGACAATCAATGATTCAGTACTAATTACTAAATATCTCCGCAGTCCTGCAAATGGTATCATTACCGATGAACCTGAGCTTATTAAAGAAGAAAAAAATATTTTAGAAAATGATTATACTTATTATGATAAGATACTGAGACTTATTAATATATAAAAAATATCGACCAGAACTTTTATATCCTGGTCGATATTTCATATATTATCCTAAAATTTTCTTAGTTACAGTTTCTAATACTGTAATTTGTTCTTTTAATTGCTCTTTGGTTGCATCTTCATTCAACAACTTAGTAGCCAACGCTCTTGCTTGTCTATATTCCTTTTTTAAATCTGGACTGGCTTGAGCGTACTTTTCATTTCTTAATAAATTATTATCTACCAATGTTTGCAACTTAGCTTTTAACTGCTCAGCTGATTCTGTAATATTCTCTTCTACAGTAGATTCTTTCCCTTCATTACTATTTAACTTATCTATTTCTGATATCAATGCTTTTAAGACTTCTACTGTTGTTGCTTCTTTAATTCTCTCGAAGTATTTTGTCTTATCTTGAATAAATTCAGAATTTAAAACCTTACTCTTAGCCTCTTTTTTAACTTCTTCTAGTTCCTCAGTCATAGAAGTTGAATTATTATTTGGCGGAATTACTTCTGGAGAATTACTATTCTTCTGAGCATTTGCAACTTTTAAAGTTTCTATAGCATTAGTCAGTTTTTTAATTCGTAATTCCAATTCAGTTTTTTCGACATCCACCTTAGTTAATGTTTTTTCAGCATTCTTTCTTGAGTTCAACCAAGCAGTTTCTTCCCCTGTCCCTTGCATTTTATAATTAGATTCAGTTCTTAAGTCTTTTGCTACAAGATTCTGTAGTTGTTCTTTTAATTTTTTGACATCTTCATTGACCTCTGGCTGTGTTCCGTTATTTGAATCTTGAACTTTTGGTTTTTCTGTCGTCATTGAATCACCATTAGAATTCTTATATACATATGTTATTTCTGTTTTTTCTCCAATTCTATCATTAAGTACACTAATATCTTTTACTTTAACAAATGTATACCCTGTTAAGTCAGCTTTCCCTACTGAAACTGGGAAGTGACTATATGCTTTTAATACTCTATCTTCAGCAATCTTTTTACCAGTTTCATCTTGATATTTAAGTGTTATAGTTTTTACTACTAAGTCTACTTGACCACCTGTTTTTTCAACAATAGCATGTACTTTATGAGTTGTATCAAAATTAGTTCCATCCACCGCAAAAGTATAAGTGAATTTCATATTCTCTTTTAAATTACCTGGTAAAATTATTTCAGCAATTTGGAATGTTCCGTTTCCAAGAATACCATTATTTACACCACTCTTACCTGCAAGAACCATTTTAATAAGATCGCTCTCAGCTCCTTCTATAGGCCACTCTACTCCATTTTGGTCAACTATCTTAACTTTTGTTTTTACTTCATTTAAATTAGCTCCGTAAAGGTGAACTTCAGTTTTTTTGCTAACTTGATTCGATGCTACAGTTGTTTCAGTTTTTTCTACCCCGTCATTCACAGCACCAGTCCCACTTGTTCTATATGAAGTAATTGTTAAATTTGATAATACTGGTTTGCTAGTATCTTGACCTTTTCCAACTACAGTAAAGGTAGGTTTATCGCGTCTATCTCTTCCTTCTAACGTAGTGATATTGACTTCTTTACCATTTTGATATATTTTCACTTTATATGATTTTGAAATATTTGTATTATTTTCCGGGAAATTAATCTTTGCTACAAGATCATTATTGCGTTTTTCATATACTACGCTATTTGTTAATGGAGTGTTTTCTTCTATTGAATCCGCATTGAATACTCTAATTTTCACATTACTAGTTGTTAAATTACTCCCTTTTAAAACTAGGCTTCCTTCTCCTCCACCTTGAAGAACTTCATTTTCTAGTGAATAATTTGATATTTTAGCTTCCTCTACAAAGGCTTCTTGTGTTTTTTCTAAATATTTATTTGTTTCTGCACCATCTACAGTTGCTACAAATTTATATTTAACTTCTTTATCAGTTTCATTTTTTGGAACAGTAATAGTGTAGCTCACTTTATTAGTTGACTCAGTTAAAAATTTATCTATTGTTACCTTCTCTGTTTTTACACCATCTCGATAAGCAACGAGTCCTACTTTATTTACATCTGTATTTTTAACTTCTACATCAAATAATAATAATCCACCTTTACCTGATAAATTTTTTGTAACTATTGCTTCTTTAATAGTTACTATATTACCATCTTCTGTTTTTGGTTTTTCTGGAGTTGTTCCTGGGTTACTCTCTCCTGGTTTTTCTAGAGCTGTTCCCAGGTTGCTTCCTTCTGGTTTGTCTGGTTTTGTTTCCGTATTATTTTCGCTAGGAGGAGTTACCTTCCCTCCTACTTTTTCAGCAATTGCTCTGACTTCCTCTATAGTTTTTGCTCTATTTAACTCTGCTCGTAATTTTAACTTATCTTCATTATCTTTATTTGAAGAAACAATTAGTTTTTTAACCTTTGTTTTTTCACTTCCAACAATAGTCGCCTTAGTTTTTTCTGTTAAGTTTGAAATAGCTGCTTTCAATTGTTCTTTAGTAGCATTTGGATTTTTAAGTACTTTTTCTGCTTCTGTTCTAGCATCTATCCAAGCATTATTAGCTGGTTGATTGCCTTCATTTGCTATATATCCTTTTTCAGTTCTAAGTTCTCTACTTGTTAATTTTTCTAGCTCATCACGAAGAGATTTATTTGATGAAGCCACACTTTTTACATTCAATTTTATATTATTTACATCAATGTTAGTTTCTTCAGATTTATAATCTTCTTTATCTACATATAAAACTTTTAAATTAACTGAGAGTTTTTTATTAGCAAATTCTTTCATAACATCATCAGTTACACTTAACGTAACTTTATTTGTCTTTTCATCATAATTTGCTTTTACTTTATCATTGTCTGAAGTTACTTTGATTGTTCCTTCTTTTGCATGTGATTTCAATCCCACTATAGGCATATCCATTTCAACAGAATTACTATCTAATATATATTCTCTGTTTAAATCAACATTTTGTTTAGAAAGATTGACATATTTTAATGCTGTTAGTTTTTCTAATGAAGAATAATCACTAATTTTATTACCTTGCACGTTTACATCTGATAACTTAGTTAACTTACTAAAATCAATTTCAGAAATATTATTATTACGTAAGTACAATTCTGTAAGTTCCACTAAATCTTTCACTACTGAAACATCTGTTATTTTATTTTTATCTAGATAAAGAATTTTTAGATTTTTTGCATTTTTCAACACAGATATATCTTCAATTCTACTGTCATTCGCCATGAATGTTTCTAAGTTCACAAGATTTCTTAAGACTGAAATATCTGGAATGTTAGTATCAGATAATCCTAGCAATTTAAGTTTAGTCAAATTAGCAATAGCTGAAATATCACTTATTCTTTCTTCACCAATATTTCTAGCAAAATCCAATGATTCTAAATTCGTTAAATTCTTAACTGCATCAATATTTTTTATTTGGTTATGTGATAAGAACAGATGTTTCAAGTTAGTCAATCCTTCAACTGGTGAAATATCAATAATATCATTATGTGATAATCTCAACAACTCTAGGTTCTTCAATCCTCTTAATGGCGATATGTCTCTAAGTGCTCCTCGGGAATCATCTGGATTTCCTGAAATAGTTAATTGTTTTAAATTAACAGCTTTCTCTAGTCCAACTATACTCTTAATTTGTTGATCACCTACAAATGATTCAAAAGTTTCTTCGTCAAACCCTCTTATAGCAAAAGATTCCAACTGTTCCATATCTTTTTCATATATTTCTGTATCATTTTTATCTTTTCTATAAGATTTATCTTTAATTTTTATATTAAATTCTCCAGCTAAGCCATCATCTTCTTCATCTACACCCTTATAATCTTTCAACTTTTTAAGTAGAATTCGTTTTAAATTAGCATCTTCAAATTTTACTACTTTATTTTCTTCCTTCTTCCCAGGTTCATTTTGCTCATTAGTTTTTTCTGGTTTCGGTTGTTCCGGTTTCACCTCTGGTTTCGGCTGCTCTGGTTTCACCTCTGATTTCGGCTGCTCTGGTTTCACCTCTGGTTTCGGTTGTTCCGGTTTCACCTCTGGT
>NZ_DBHIUF010000003.1:62826-130879 GCF_057272915.1 Gemella sp. | reverse complement strand
GTTGTTCCGGTTTCACCTCTGGTTTCGGCTGCTCTGGTTTCACCTCTGGTTTCGGCTGCTCTGGTTTTACTGATATTAGTTCTTCTTCCACATGATATTTAACATCTACCCTTAGGTTATTACCATCAATATTAATTGCTTGGGAAACATTTTTTTCTACTACTGCTGTATTAGGTAACGTTTTTTTACCATTTGCTATTAATTGTTTTATCGCTTCTAACTGATCTTTTGTTACTTCTTTTTGTATTTTTTCTCCTGCTTTTATACTAGCAATATGATAAGAGGTTACTCTAGTACCATTTAGCATTACATTTATATCTACATCTATTAGGTCTTTTGTAGCTGTTAATTCTACTTCTGCCCCTCCATTTTTTTCTATAATGCTTACCTTAATCTCCTTATTAACTTGCACCTCTATATTTTCTTTTGCTTTTAATACGTGCAGATTAGTTTGTGGTGATACCAATAAACTTGACGCTATCATTACTGATGCTGCTCCCATACTAAGTTTTCTTATTGAAAAAACTTCTTTTTTACCAAATATGTTTTTCATATATTTTCTCCTTAATTTATAATTTTTATTATATTTCACTGTTATGTTACACACTCAATAATACATCATAGTTTATAGGTTTTCAACCTCTACAAAACCATAAAAAGTCCATTTCAAAAACAAGTATTTTATATTTTTATCACGAATCCACCTGTAATATTACAATTAGACTCCAAACAAAATTACATTATTTATATATTTAGAAAAATAATAATTTTTCATCTCATACTATAAACAATTTCTATATTAAATTTAATTTTGTAATTATATTATTTTAAACTGTTCGAAATTAATCCATTAAAAAATAAAAATCTACTGTTAAAATTACTTAACAATAGATTTTTCACATTTATTTCAATTCATATGTTTTTTTCACAATCTCAATGTATTTTTCTCTATCCACTAATTGATGAAATTATACTCTTAACTTCATCCAAAAACAATTTAGACTCTAAACAAGTATTTCCCATTAATCCAAATCAAATCAATACTTCCATCATTTTTTCCTGCTTTATCTTCATTAATCATAAGATTCAAGACTTCATTGATGTTCATTCCATCACGTTTCACTTTAATTATCATAATTCTTTTGAATCATTGGAGCAAGCTCCTTGTCTACTCAATTATTAGTTAGTTCGCTTCCCCCTTATCCATAGAAGTTTACTGTAGTTCCTTTAAACTTTTCTTTTAATTGATCAAAACTTAAATCTTGAATCTGAGTAGATTCTGTACTTTACTTACTAGTTGGCAAACAAGCGGTTATCCGTAGAAATACTAATACTACTGTTAGCAATATATCACCATACTCAAATATTCTTTTCATAATATACTAATCTTTTCTTATTTTGTTGAGAAAACATTTTCTTTTCTCATACAATTATATGGTACAATAAACAATCAAATTTTATAATAAATAAAGTAACTATAAAGAATTAAATATATATATTTTTCCACTTTTCAGTTCTTTCTAAAATTTTTATTATTCTTTTTCAGTAATATTTCACTATTATTTATATGTTTTAGAATGTAAATAATTTTTTTTAAAATTCGCTGATTAATCCCCTAAAAAAATAATATTATTATTTTTATTTAATTATCATTTAATAAAGCGTTTTCTTAAATAACTTCTATTTTCTATAAAAAAATATTTAATTTATATATTCTTTTAAAATAATTTTACATTGAATTTTATATATTTATATCTTATACTTGTATATGTAGATAACAAAAGGAGCTATAAATATTATGAAAAATAAAAAACTTGTTATGACTATTTCTTCAGTATTAGCTACAGTTGTTCTTGCAACTGGATGTGCTCAAAAAACTGATGAAAAAAAAGAAGAAAATAAGAGTGGAGATAATAAAATAACTCTTACTTATGATCAACTTAGATCTAGAGAAAATACAATGGGATCATTATGGTATCAAAATGCTGCTGAAGTAGATGCATTATACCAACAAGGTTATAACGTTGCTACTAATAAACTAAAAGAGTTATTAAAACAACCTACTACTAAACCGTATTCTATCGTCCTTGATATTGATGAAACAGTATTAAGCAATATTCCATTCCAAGTAAAAATGGTTAAAGATGGAACTGCATTTAATCCAAAATTATGGGACGAGTGGGTTCAAAAAGCAGAAGCTACACCAGTAGCTGGAGCAAAAGAATTCTTACAATTTGCAGATAAAAACAAAGTTCAAATTTACTACATCTCAGATAGAACAGATGCTCAAGTAGATGCAACTATTAAAAACCTTGAAGCACAAGGATTACCTGTTCAAGGTCGCGATCACCTAATGTTCAAAAAAGAAGGTGACAAGTCTAAAGAAGGACGTCGTCAAGAAGTTTTAAAACATACTAACCTTGTCATGTTATTTGGGGATAACTTAGTCGACTTCGCTGAATTTTCTACTAAATCAGAAGCTGATAGAGATAAAATGTTCGAACAATTAAAAGCTGAGTTTGGTGATAAATTTATCATCTTCCCTAACCCTATGTACGGATCATGGGAATCTGCAGTATACAAAGGTGAGAAAAAAGATGGTAAAGGACAATCTGAAGCTCGTATGAATGCCTTAAAAGGATACTAATCTATAAAGAAAACTAGACTAATAAAATGAAAAAATATAGGTGTCTTAATATAATTATAAAAAAATATTATTAAGACACTTGTATTTTTTTATATTTTAATGAATTATTTTCTTGATTGATAATCATTATCGGAGTATAATCATAATTAGAAAGCTTTTTCAAGCTTCAATCATTTATTTAAATATTTATTTTAAAATAGGAGTTAAAAATGAAAAAAAATAATATTAAATACGTTCTTATACCAGCATTTGCTGCTGCAGCGTTATTCCCTGTTTTAGCTAACGATAATCAAGCAAAAGCTAATGATGATAAAGCTGTGACAACTTCAAATGTTAGTAAATCAGAAAATACTAGTGAAAAAGCAACAAATGTTCCTGCCACTAACAATGTCGCTGAAACAACACCTACTAATACTACAAATAATGTAAAACCTACACCTATAAATAACACTGAAGCAACTAACAACGCAAGCGTTGCAAGTAACGAAACTGTTAAACCAACAGTTCCATTGACTATTGCTGAATATAAACAAAAGAGCGCTTTAGAACTTGCTCAATTAATTCGTGAAAAAAAAGTTACTAGTACAGAACTTGTTGACTTAGCTTATAAAGTTATCGCAGAAGAAAATCCTAAATTAAATGCTGTTCTTACTACTGAAAATGGTAAAATACCTCACGCTATAGTTGAAGGAGCATATAGAACTGCTAAAGAAATTGACAATCGTATTAGCGCTGGTAAACTAGCTGCTAACCCTGTTGATTGGAAAGCACAACCTTTCTTAGGTGTCCCTGCTTTAATTAAAGGTCTTGATCAACTTAAAAATGGTGACTACACTAATGGTGTATATCTAAACAAAGGTAAAATTGCTGACGAAAGTGGTCCTGTAGCTAAAGAATTTGCTAAATTAGGTTTTGTTATCCTTGGTCAAACTAACTACCCTGAACTAGGTACTAGAAATATCACAGATTCTAAATTATTTGGACCTGCAGGTAACCCTTGGGATCCTAGTCGTAATACTGGAGGATCTTCAGGAGGAAGTGCTGGTGCTGTAGCTAGCGGTATGGTACCTATAGCTAGTGGTAGTGATGCTGGAGGATCTATCCGTATCCCTTCTTCATGGACTGGGCTTATTGGTTTAAAACCAACTGGTCACGTTGTTAAATTCCCTCTAGTGAAAACTATTGAAGATGCTAAAGCTTACTTTGAAAAAACTGAATTAAGCAAACCAAAAACATTAGTAGAACCACCAAAAGATTTGAAAAAATTAAAAATAGCCTACACTCTTAAAACTCCACTTAAAGATCTTGAATTAAGTGAAGTTGGTAAAAAAGCTATTCTAGAAACAGTAGACTTCCTAAGAAAAGAAGGATTTACTGTTGAAGAAGTTAAAGAATTCCCTATCGATGGATACGAAGGAATTAAAACATACACTGTAGGTGGTATTGGAGAAGAAAGTTATGTTGCTGCTGTCAAAAACGTAACAGAAGAAAACAAACGTCAATTAGATCCTACAACTTACGGATTAGGAACTTCTTCATATATGGAACCAAATGCAAACACTGATATTTCTTCAGTAAAACCATTATCTACATTTATAGATCAAATGAATGCATTTTATAAAAAATATGATTTATTCTTAGTTCCTACTAACGCAGTTACTGCACCATCTAATGATAAAAAAGTAGATCCATATATAGAGCCAGATATTGCAGAACAACTATATAATATTAATAAAATTAAAGATCCAAAAGAAAGATTTAATTTATTAACTAAACAATGGTTACCAATGACTAGACGTTCTCCATATACTTGGGTGTTTAACTTATCAGGAAATCCTGCGATTTCTCTACCAACGTATCTAAGCGATAAAAATCTACCATTCGGTGTAATGTTCGCAGCAAAAGACAATTCAGAAAAAGTTCTTTTAGAAATTGGTCAATACTTCCAAGACAGACATCAATTCAAAATGAATCCAGCTATTAGAAGTGCAAATGTTTCAGAAAATGGAAAATTACCAAACCTAGATATTAATAATATTACCCTAAAATCAAAAGATAATAATATCAGTGTTGATTTAAATTCAAAAGATGCTACAAACTTAACTTTATCAACTAAAGATATTACTAAAGATATAAACTTAGAAAACCTAAAAGATAAAGTTGTTGCTGATAACAATAACAATATTAATAACAAAGACCAAATCACATCTATTAGAGTTGTTGATTTAGAATTACAAAAAAATAATGAAAAAGTTGAACTTAATGCACCAAGAACAGTGAAAATTGCTTTACTTCAAAATGAACAAAACAAAGATATCTTTGTTTACCATATTAAACAGGATAATTCTATTGAATTTGTTCCTTCTAAAGTAACTAAAGATAGCCTACAATTTACTGTTGATCACTTCAGCAAATTCGCTATTGTTGCAAAAATCAAAACAGTTTTATCACCAAGTGAAAATGATAGAAATACTGCGGCACTTCAAGAAAAATCAAAATTATCAACTGAAACTCCTAAAACTCTTCCAAATACAGGAGAGAGTACAAATAACTTCCTATCAGCGATTGGGCTTTCATTCCTTGCATTAATAGGATTATTAAAACGCAGAAATAATAATTAAAAATAAGTTTATACGTAACTACGGTTAATTTAAATAATTAATCGTAGTTATTTTTCTTTGATAAATTTTCTCATCTATCTCTTTAATTTAATTTTTGACAATAGAAGATAAAGATATTTTTCATTTCATCAAATTATTTTCTTGATTGATAGTCAGTATCGGAGTATAATGAAATGTAGAAAGCTTTTCAAGGTTTTAACAATTATTTACAATAGGAGCTAAAAATGAAAAAAAATAAGATTAAATATGTACTTATACCTGCCTTTGCAGCTGCAACATTATTTCCAGTATTAGCTAATGACAATCAAGCTAAAGCTAGTGATGATAAAACTACTACATCTTCAAATGTAAGCAATACAGTTAGTTCTAGCGAAAAAACTACTGCTGTAAACAATACTGATAACAATGCTACTAATAATGCAGTTGTAACACCATCTACTAGTCCTGTTACTTCAGTTAATACTGTCGCACCGACTTCAAGTAACAATAAGTCAACAAACAGTACTAGTGTTGAAAACAAGGAAGTTGCTAAACCAACAATTCCATTCACTGTAGCTGAATATAAACAAAAAAGTGCTCTAGAACTTGCAAAACTAATTCATGAGAAAAAAGTTACTAGCACAGAGCTTGTTGATTTAGCTTACAAAGTTATTGCAGAAGAAAATCCTAAGTTAAATGCTGTACTTACTACAGAAAATGGTAAAATACCTCATGCTATTGTTGAAGAAGCATATAAAACTGCTAAAGAAATTGACAATCGTATTAGTGCTGGTAAACTAGCTGCTAATCCTATAAACTGGGAAGAACAACCATTCTTAGGTGTTCCGACTCTAATTAAAGGATTAGATGCTTTGAAAAACGGAGATGCTTCTTACGGAGTATATTTTAATAAAGGAAAAATCGCTGATAAAAGTGAAGCTGTGGCTAATGAATTCGCAAAACTTGGTTTTGTTATCCTTGGACAAACTAACTATCCTGAGCTAGGTACTAGAAATATCACAGATTCTAAATTATTTGGACCCACTGGTAACCCTTGGGATCCTAGTCGTAACACTGGAGGATCTTCAGGAGGAAGTGCTGGTGCTATAGCCAGTGGTATGGTAGCAATTGCGAGTGGTAGTGATGCTGGGGGGTCAATTCGTATTCCAGCTTCATGGACTGGGTTAATCGGTTTAAAACCAACTGGTCACATAGTATCATTCCCTTTGGCAAAAACTATCGAAGATGCTAAAACTTATTTTGATAAAACAAAAATTAGTAAACCAAAAAAACTAGTAGAAGTTCCTAAGGACTTAAAATCACTTAAAATTGCTTATTCATTAAAAACACCATTAAAAGATGTTGAATTAAGTGAAGATGGTAAAAAAGCAGTTCTTAAAGCTGTAGATTTTTTAAGAAAACAAGGCTTTACTGTCGAAGAAGTAAATGAATTCCCTATTGATGGCTATGAAGGTATTAGAACATATACAATAGGGGCAATTGGTAGCTGGTATACTGCTCCTGCAAAAGCCGCAACAGAAGAAAATAAACGTGATTTAGATCCCGCTACTTATGCATTAGGAACATCATCATATCAAGGAAAAACCGCAAACACTGATGTGTCTTCTGCTAAATCAGCTGCAATATATGCTAAGCAAATGAATGAATTCTATAAAAAATATGATTTATTCTTAATGGCTACTAATGCTGTGACAGCACCATCAAATGATAAAAAAGTAGACCCTTATGTTGATCCAAAAGTTGAAGAACAACTTTATAATATTAATAAGATTAAAGACCCAAAAGAGAGATTCAACCTACTTGTTAAACAATGGGAACCTATGATGAAAAGAACACCGTTTACATGGTTATTCAATTTAACAGGAAACCCAGCAATCTCATTACCTGTTTATAAGAGTGAAAATAACCTTCCTCTTGGAGTTATGTTTGCAGCTAAAAACAATTCAGAAAAAATACTTCTTGAAATGGGACAATTATTCCAAGATAACAATCAATTTGTAATGCACCCAAGCGTTAGAAACACAGTTGTTTCTGAAGATGGAAATAAAGTTAAAGAGAATGAATATGGTACAAAATATGAATATTCAGTTCCTTCTGATGCTCCTGTTGCTTCAGAACTACCAGAACTAAACATCAATAACAATACAGTCACTGTGACTATTAAATCAAAAGATAAAGATATAAGCGTTGATTTATACTCTACAGATAATAAAGATTTAACTTTATCTGCCAAAGATATCACTAAAAATGTAAACTTAGAAAATCTAAAAGATAAAGTTGTTGCAGATGCCAACAATAGTATTAAAGACAAAAAAGATATTACATCAATTAGAGTTGTAGATTTAGAATTACAAAAAGATAATAAAACAGTAAAAGTTGATGTTCCAAGAACAGTAAAAGTTGCTTTACTTCAAAATGAACAAAACAAAGATATACTTGTTTATCATATTAAAGAAGATAATTCTATTGAACTAATTCCTTCATTTGTAAATGAAAATAACCTACAGTTCACAGTTGATCACTTTAGTAAATTCGCAATTGTTGCTAAGATTAAAACAGCATTTGCTTCAAGTGAAAAAGATATTAATTCATCAGCTGTTCAAGAAGAGAAAAAATTCACAGTAATAGATACTAGAGGAGTAAACTCAACTCCTACTAATGCACCAAAAACTCTTCCAAAAACTGGTGAAACTACAGGTAAATCTCTAACTGCAATTGGACTATCACTTCTTGCTATAGTTGGATTATTAAAACGTAGAAAAAATAATTAATTAGAATAATATTATAACCTCGGAAATAAATTTCTATTATGAAACCTAAATTCCGAGGTTTTTTGTTTCTTTATAAATTTCAAAACATAATATGAAGTAATCTCAGTATATAATAAAAAAATGTAGTCCATAATAAATATGAACTACATTTCTTCTTATAATTGTTCAGCTACCTTCAGACGAGCACAAGCTTTAGCTAAAGCTAGTTCAGCACGTCTTACATCAAGACCTTCTTCTTTTTTAGCAAGACGATCTTCTGCACGTTGTAACGCTCTTTTAGCACGTTCAACATCGATATCTTTACCTAATTCTGCTGTTTGAACTATAATAGTTACTTCGCCTTTATGTGTTTCCACAAATCCTTCACTTACAGCTAGATACTCTTCTCGTCCATCAGGAAAATTCACTTTAAGAGGACCAATCTTTAATGACGCTACCATAGGAACATGGTTAGCCATTACACCAAGTTGTCCACTTGTAGTTCCCAATACAACCATAGAAGCTTCTTTTGCGCTATAAGCTTCTCCATTAGGAGTAACAATGCTTACACTTAAAGTATTCATTTATTTACCTCCTATTTGTATTATACTTCTACTCCTAGTTTACGAGCTTTTTCTAATACGTCTTCAATTCCACCAACTAGACGGAATGCATCTTCAGGAATATGGTCATATTTACCATCTAAAATTCCTTTGAATGCTTGTACTGATTCAGATACTGGTACGTATGAACCAGGTTGACCTGTGAATTGTTCAGCTACGTGGAAGTTTTGAGATAAGAAGAATTGAACACGACGTGCTCTATCAACTGTTTTCTTATCTTCATCACTTAATTCATCCATACCTAAGATGGCGATAATATCTTGTAATTCACGATATTTTTGAAGAGTTCTTTGAATTCTTGTCGCAACTTGATAGTGTTCTTCTCCTACGATTTCAGGAGCTAGTGCTCTTGATGTAGAAGCAAGTGGGTCAACTGCTGGGTAGATACCCATCTCTGTTAACGCACGCTCAAGGTTTGTTGTTGCATCTAAGTGAGCGAATGTTGTCGCTGGAGCCGGGTCAGTATAGTCATCGGCTGGTACGTAAATCGCTTGGATAGATGTAACAGAACCTTTTTTAGTAGATGTGATACGTTCTTGTAAACGCCCCATCTCTGTAGCAAGTGTTGGTTGGTAACCAACGGCTGATGGCATACGTCCTAATAACGCAGAAACCTCAGAACCTGCTTGTGTGAAACGGAAGATGTTATCGATGAATAGAAGCACGTCTTGTCCTTCTTCATCACGGAAGTATTCCGCCATTGTTAATCCTGTTAATGCTACACGCATACGAGCACCTGGTGGTTCGTTCATTTGTCCGAATACCATGGCTGTTTTGTTAATAACACCAGAATCTTTCATTTCATAGTATAAGTCATTTCCTTCACGAGTACGTTCACCTACACCTGTGAATACTGATAATCCACCGTGTTGTTGCGCAACGTTGTTGATAAGTTCTTGGATAAGAACCGTTTTACCAACTCCCGCACCACCGAAAAGACCGATTTTACCACCTTTAATATATGGTGCAAGTAAGTCGATAACTTTAATACCTGTTTCAAGAACCTCAACGTGAGTTGATAATTCTTCGAATGTTGGAGCTTCTTTGTGAATTGAATCTTTACGAACTTCTGCTCCTGCTTCTTCACCGTGGTCAACTGCTTCACCTAGTACGTTGAATACACGACCTAATGTATAGTTACCTACAGGAACCGCAATTGGTGCTCCTGTATCTACTACTTCTGCTCCCCTATTTAATCCATCAGTAGATGACATAGCGATTGTTCTTACTACGTTATCACCAATTTCTAGAGAAACTTCAAGAACTAATTTTTCTTTTTTCCCATCGCCTTTTTCTATATAAACTTCTAAAGCGTTTAATAGATTTGGCATATGCCCTGATTCGAATTTAACATCTACTACAGGTCCCATAACTTGGAGAATATAACCTTTATTCATATGTTGTATGCTAACTTAATAGCTTCTCCTTTCTCATTACTATTTTGTTGCTGCTGCTCCACTTACAATCTCTGTAATTTCTTGTGTAATTGCAGCTTGTCTTGCACGATTATATTTAATCGTAAGTGTATCAATAATATTTCCTGCATTATCAGTTGAATTTTTCATTGCTGTTTTTCTTGCAGAATGCTCACTAGCTTTACTATCTAATATACTTCCATAAATCATACTTTCAGCATATTGAGGTAGTATTACATCTAGTACAGCTGTCTCACCAGGCTCAAATTCGTATGCTCCTGTAGGCTGTTGCTCTTCAGAATTTGCGAATTTGTCTGTATTGTCAATAGGAAGAACTTTACTTTCAGTTACAACCTGTTGGATCATACTAACAAAGTGGTTATAATGTAGATAAATTTCATCGTATTCTTTATCAATAAAGTATCCTACTACTTTATTAGTAATTTGTTTAACCTGAGTGAAACTTGGCTCATCTGGTATATCTCTATAACTATCAACTACATTATAGCCATTTTTTCTAAAGAATTCTGCCCCATAATTACCTATAGCAACAATACCATACTCGCTATTAGCATGTCTTTCATTAACAGTATTAACAAAGTTTCTAATAACGTTTGAGTTGAATCCTCCACATAAACCACTATCACTAGTAATTACCACATAAAGAGTTTTCTTAGCTTCTCTTTTTTCTAACATCGGGTGTTTAATACTAGAACTTTTACCAAAAATTGTTCCCATCACCTCTTGCATTTTTTGCATATATGGATTAAATTTTTGTGTATTTGATTGTGCTTTTAAAAGCTTAGAAGTTGAAACCATCTCCATCGCTTTTGTAATATGACTAGTTTTCTTAGTAGAATTGATTTTGTTTTTTATATCTCTTAGTGACGCCAATTAGTTCACCACCTTTACTCTACTACTTATCATCTTAAGCAAAAGTTTTTTTGAATGCAGCGATTACTTCATCCATAACTTCTGTTGCTGGTAAGTCTTTTGTTTCAATAATGTGCTTAACTGCTTCATTTTCATGAGCATCTAAGTATGAATATAATTCTTGTTCAAATCTGTGAATATCTTTAACTTCTACATCATCTAAGAATCCGTGAGTTAAAGCATAAAGAATCATAACTTGTTTTTCTACTGGAATTGGTTTGTGTAAGTCTTGTTTTAAAACTTCAACTGTACGTTTACCACGTTCTAGTTTTTCACGAGTCGCTGGATCTAGGTCAGAACCAAATTGAGCAAAGCTTTCTAACTCACGGTAAGATGCTAAGTCAAGACGTAAAGTACCTGATACTTTTTTCATCGCTTTAATTTGCGCAGATCCCCCTACCCTAGATACTGAAAGTCCGGCGTTAATCGCTGGTCTAATACCTGAGAAGAATAAATCTGATTGTAAGAAGATTTGTCCATCTGTAATTGAAATTACGTTTGTTGGAATATATGCAGAGATATCACCTGCTTGAGTTTCTACGAATGGTAGTGCTGTGATACTTCCTCCACCGAAATCTTCATTTACACGAGCAGCACGCTCTAGAAGACGAGAGTGTAAGTAGAATACGTCCCCTGGGTATGCTTCACGACCTGGTGGTCGTTTTAATAGTAATGATAACTCACGGTAAGCTGCTGCTTGTTTAGATAAGTCATCATATACGATTACTACATCTTTACCATTAAACATGAATTCTTCTGCCATTGCAACCCCTGCATAAGGTGCGATGTAAAGAAGTGGTGCTGGTTGAGATGCTGATGCTGTTACTACGATAGTGTAGTCTAAAGCACCGTGTTCTTTAAGAGTTTCTACAACACTACGTACTGTAGATTCTTTTTGTCCTATTGCTACATAGATACAAATTACATCTTGTCCTTTTTGAGCTAAGATTGAGTCGATAGCAACTGCAGTTTTACCTGTTTGTCTGTCTCCGATAATAAGCTCACGTTGTCCACGACCGATAGGTACTAATGCGTCAATCGCTTTAATACCAGTTTGGAACGGAACTGATACTGATTTACGTCCCATAACCCCTACTGCTGGAGATTCGATTGGACGACGTTTTGTAGTGTTAACTGGTCCACGACCATCAACTGGTTGTCCTAATGGATCAACTACACGTCCAATTAATTCTTCACCTACAGGAACGTCCATAACACGTCCAGTACGACGAACTTCGTCTCCTTCTTTAATATCAGTAGTTGGACCTAAAATTACGATACCAACGTTTGTGTCTTCAAGGTTTTGAGCAAGCCCCATAACCCCAGTTTTAGTGAACTGTACAAGCTCACCACTCATTATTTCATTAAGACCGTATACACGAGCAATACCGTCCCCTACTTCTATAACTGTACCGACATCTGTTGACTTAACTTCAAACTGATAATTTTCTATTTGTGATTTTAGTAATGAACTAATTTCTTCAGCTTTAATAGCCATTTATGTCCCTCCTTGTTTCAACTTCTTCTAGATTGAAGAAATTTTTGATTTTATAGCATTCAATTTAGCCTTAATAGTAGCATCAACTACTTTATTGTTGTAAGTAAGTTTTAAACCACCTAGAAGACTTTCATCTACAAAATTATCAATTTCTACATTTTCTAGTTGTAACTCATTTTTAATTTTTTCTTTTAGATTTTCTAACTGCACTTCAGTTAAAGGTGAAGCTGATTCAGCTTTAACAACAACATTTCTTGAATGTTTATTAAACAATTCAGTATATTGTTCTAAAACGAAATTAATTAATGAGATTTGCAGGTTACCTGCTAAGATTTTTACAACATTCACAACATATTTATTTACTCCTGCAAATGATGCATCAATCAAGTTAATTTTTTTTATTTTTTCTAAATTAGGGTTGTTCATCAATGTAACAAAATCAGAGTTCCCATTAACAACTTTTGCAACTTCTTTTAACTCATAAGAAACTTCTTCTAAAGTGTTATTTTCTTTTGCAACTTCAAATAATGAATATCCAATTTTATTAGCTAATACTGACTTACTCATTATTTCACCCCTACCTCTTTAATGACTTTATCAACATATTCACTTTGTGTTGAGCCATCTAATTCTTTTTCTAAAATTTTCGAAGCTACAAGCACTGATAAATCTGCAATTTGCTTGTTGATTTCTTCAAGCGCTCTTTTCTTCTCGTCCTCAATGTCTCTTTGAGCATTTACTTTTAATTGTTCTGCTTGTTTACGCGCTTCTTCAAGAATAGCTTGTTTTTCAACCTTAGATTGTTCACGAGCATCTTCCATCATAACTTTGATTTCTTGTTGCGCATTTCTTAATTTTTCCTGATTTTCTTCAAGTAAAATTAGTGCTTCTTTTTGATTTTTAGCAGCATCATCAAGTTGACCTTCAACTAATTTTTGACGCTCATCTAACATATCAATAAGTTTGTCCCAAGCAAATTTTTTCAGTAATACTAATAAGATTAATACAGCTACAATATTAATAGCCATATTTCCTAGATTAAAACCTTGATGAGAAGAGTGTTCAGTAGCTAAAAATACTAAATTTTCCATTTACTAAATGCTCCTATTCTTCATAGTTCTTTTGTTTACAGTATTGCACTAAATTATTTAGCTAAGATAACGAATGAAATAACGATAGCTAAGATAGGTACTGCTTCAACAAGTGCGAATAATACGAAAGCATTTGATTTTAATCTTGACTCTAATTCTGGTTGGCGAGATACACCTTCGATGAATTTACCGAATAAAAATCCGTTACCGATACCAGCACCAACTGCTGCTAAACCTGCTGCTAAACCTGCTCCAATTAATTCTACCATAATTATATTTTCCTCCTTGGATAATAAATGAATTTTATTAATTATTAGATTTTTGCACATATAGTGCGTTTAAAAAGATTAATGTTCATCACTAATTTTATGTGATAAATAAATAAATGTTAAGACAGTAAAGATATATGCTTGGATAAATCCAATGAATAGGGAGAATCCTTTCCATACTACTAATCCTGCCATACCAGCTATTGCACCAAAGAATCCTACTGTTGTAAGTGTAGCTAATAGTGCTAATAATATTTCACCTGCATAGATATTACCGAATAAACGCATTGAAAAAGTCATTAAGTTTGTGAACTCTTCAATAACTTTAAATGGCGTAATACCTATACCTGAAGAAGTATATGTACCAAAATAGTGTTTAACACCTTTATACTTAATCCCTGCAAAATGAGTAAATGCAATAATCAATAATGCAAGAGAGAAAGTAAATGTTGGATCCGCAGTTACAGAGTTGACATAGACGACTTCATTGTAACTAACTTCTATTAATACACCTATAGTATTTGCTACTGCAACAAGTGAAATAATTGTTAGAGCTGTTGCCCATAATCCTTTACCATATTTTTTCCAGTTAACATTACCTTTGATGACATTATCACTAACGAAATACGCAAGTAATTCAACCGCATTTTGACGTTTACTATCTGGTCTTAATTTTATTCTACTAGTTAGAAACATCACAATAACAAAGGTAAGTAATACTGTTATTAAAGTTGTGATTACACTAGGAATATTAACCGTTATATCATAGCCAAATAATTTGGTAATAAGATATGTGTGTTTTTCCATATATTCCCCTCACCTCTTTTCTTAAGTAACTTTTAGATTTCTAAATCTGTTGTAATATAAAATTAGAAATACATAATCATATTATAATATGATTTTGAAATATTTGCTAGCGATTTCTTAAATTTTATATGAATTGATTAAAAAATAATCTTTTATTTTGTTCCAAAGATTCTGTCTCCAGCATCTCCTAATCCTGGTACAATGTACCCGTGATCATTTAGTTTCTCGTCAAGCCCAGCGATAAAAATATCTACATCTGGATGCGCTTCGTGTAATGCTTTTACACCTTCAGGTGCTGCAATTAGACACATAAATTTAATATCAGTAACCCCACGTTGTTTTAATGAGTTAATTGCAGCAATTGCAGAACCACCAGTTGCTAACATTGGATCAACAACGATGAAATGACGTTCTTCTGGATTGCTAGGTATTTTAACAAAATACTCATGTGGTTGTAGAGTTTCTGGATCACGATATAATCCAACGTGACCTACTCTTGCAGATGGAATTAAATTCATTAAACCATCTACCATTCCTAATCCTGCACGTAGAATTGGAACGAATACAACTTTTTTACCTGCAAGACGTTTACAAGTAGTAGTTTGGATTGGAGTTTCTACTTCAACATCCTCCAGTGGAAGGTCACGAGTGATTTCATAAGCCATTAAAGAACCTACTTCATTAGTAAGTTGTCTAAAGTCTTTAGATCCTGTTCTTTTATCTCTAATGAAAGATAATTTATGTTGGATCAATGGATGATCAAAAACATGAACTTTTGACATAATTTATAGTTCTCCTTTGTATTGTTATTATATTTATTTTACTCTAATTATTTCATTTTAACAAGGGATATCCGAAAATATTTTACTCAGTTCAATAAATATTTTTTTATTAGTTTTGTTATATTACTAGACTTATACAATATAAAATATTACAATAATAAAAACAATATTTATGGAGACTTTATCATGCAAAGAAAAACATTATTAGGAATATTTTTACTTACTAGTATTTTATACTATGTTATTCCCCTACTTTTTTTGAAATTTTATAGTGGCACTAGCGATAAAGCTGGGTTCATTTTAATCTTAGTTTATGGATTTTCTTCATTTGCAATTACATTATTAATAACCCACTTATTGCAAAGAACAATTTATACACCACTACTTAGTATTATTCTAGCACTTCCGCTATTTTTCATCTTCAACTCAAGTGCTTTGGTTTTAATACTTCTTATAATAGTATTTTCTTTTGTTGCCTATGCTTTAACTGCATTAATAAAATAAATAAGGAGATCATATGACAATTTTCAAACGTAATTTTCTAATTGCAACTGGTATATATTTACTTTTTTACTTAACACCGATTTTAGCTAATCCTTTCATGGCTTTAAATCTTTTAGAAGCTGCTGTCGTTGGTGTTTTAATTTTTGGAGGATTCTATCTAAGTTATATCTTTATGTACACTAGTAAAAGCAAACTTGATGAACGTACTAAGAGTACTATAATTACAGTATTAGTATTGTTAATTGCATTGTTAATATTTTTTAATCCTTTTAAATTTCCTACTTTATTTAATATTATTATAAATAGATACTTAGCAATACTAATTCTTTTGCTAATATTAATTTTTATAATATTAATATCAAGAAAGATGAGTAATTCTATAATCATAATTTTACTTTTTGCACCATCGATTATCCAAGGATTACTCATGAGATTATCTTATAGAGCAATGTTATTCTATATCGCTAATCCTAATTTTAATTTGTACTTAATTGCCTCTATTTTTATTGGATATTATATTTATAACAATAACAAAAAATAGCCGAACATATAGAAGATATCATATATCTTAATTTATATGTTAAATCCGCTTCTATAAATATAAAAAACTGATAACCTAGATTTTATTTCTAGATTATCAGTTTTTTATTAGTTATCAATTTCTACTTTTAGTACTTTTCCTGATACGGCATCTACTACCACATCATATTCTAATCCATTCGCGCGAGCTTCTACTTCATATATGTATAAAGGCACTCCATTATTTTGCATTGCATAATCATCCTCATACTCAGGTTTAATTTTTACAAAATTAATATTCTGCTCTGGCGTCGAGATAGCTTCAGCGACTATCGAACGAATCTCCTGTGGTGATTTTGCGTTTTGTGTGTTTTGTTGAGTATTATTGTTATTATTATTTTGAACATTTGAAGGCTGGTTATTATTTTGTGGATTACTATTCAAACCATTATCTCCATTGTTGCTATTGACGTTATTGTTTCCATTATTATTATTATTTTGAGCTAACTGATTTCCGACATTTATTTTTACATTTGAGTATGCTTCTTGAATTTTAGCTCTTTGTCCTTCTTCATACTTGTCATATGCATAAGCACCTACCCCTCCCGTTACTACTACAGCTAACGCTCCAATAATTAATGGTTTTAAAAAGTTTCTTTTTCTTTTAGTTTCTGTCATTTTTCGTTTTCCTCTTTTTTCTTTATATTTTTATTATACATTTCCTTTATGAATCTTAGATGAAGATTAAGATATTATTTTTTCTAATCATCAATTTTCACTTTTAATACTTTTCCTGAAATGGCATCTACTACTACATCATACTCTAATCCGTTAGCTTTTGCTTCAACTTTATAAACATATAAAGATACTCCATTATTTTGAGGTGCATAATCATCCTCGTATTTAGG
Source organism: Gemella sp. (assembly GCF_057272915.1). Lineage (NCBI taxonomy): Bacteria > Bacillati > Bacillota > Bacilli > Caryophanales > Gemellaceae > Gemella > Gemella sp. Next base: position 113,512 of record NZ_DBHIUF010000003.1, on the reverse strand, counting down.
TTTAATTTTTACAAAGTTAATATTTTGTTCTGGCACTGATATTGCATCTGCTACAATTGAGCGGATTTCTTGTTGTGATTTAACATTTTGAGTATTTTGTTGTGCATTATTGTTCTGAGTATTATTATTTGAGCTATTATTTTCACTATTGTTATTGTCATTTGAATTAGTTTGATTTCCTGTATTCAACTTAATATTAGAGTAAGCATCTTGAATTTTAGTTCTTTGAGCAGTTTCATATTTATCATAAGCATAAGCTCCAACTCCACCTGTAACTACAATAGCTAACGCTCCGATAATTAATGGTTTCAAAAAGTTTCTTTTTGCTTTTTTAGGTTGTTCATTATATTGGTTATCATTTTCGATAGTTTCAACATAAGTTTCTTCAATTGTTTCGATTTCGTTGTTATTAATATTTTTTGTCATTTTTAATTTACCTCTTTTTCTTTATATTCTTATTTTATATTTCTTTTATGAACGTTAAATGAAGATTTCATTTTTGTTCTTTTCTTTTGATATTTTTATTATATCTTTGTTTTATGAATGCTAAATGAAGATTTCATTTTTATTCTTTTCTTTTGATATTTTTATTATATCTTTGTTTCATGAATCTTAAATGAAGATTTTCATTTTTGTTCTTTTCTTTTGATATTCTTATTATATCTTTGTTTCATGAATGTTAAATGAAGATTTCACTTTTATTCTTCTCTTAAGATATTTTTATTATATCTATGTTTTATGAATCTTAAATGAAGATTCATATTAATTTATAATTTTCTAAAATATAAAAAAGGAGTGACTCAACAAAATCGTTTTTTACAAAATTACGATTTTCGAGTCACTCTTCCTCATTTTTTAAAGATTAACTATAAATCTTGTTCCTTTTGGCTTATTATCTAAAACAGCTATTTTACCATCATGTAATTCCACTATTTTTTTCGTAATAGATAACCCTAACCCCGAAGAATTATCCTCTGTCGTAGTTCTAGATTTATCTACTTTATAAAATCTATCCCAAATATGTTTTTTCTCATTATCATTTATTCCTATTCCGTCGTCTGCAACTTCAAGTATTATTCTATTTCTTTTTGCTAAACAAACCTTTACTTCTGTTTGAGCATACTTCAAGGCATTAGATAATAAGTTATCTATCATTCTCATAATTAACGCTTCATTAGCATATACTTTGATATTGTCTTCTATATTTATAAATAACTTTATATTCTTATTATCAAATAATATTTTATAATCCTCTAATGTAGATTTAATTTTATCAGATAATAAAAGTTCTTCTTTTGGAATCTCTAAACGACTATCTAATCTAGCTAATTCTAGTATTTGATTTATCATTGAAGTCATTCTCTTACTCTGTCTTTCAATAACATCAAACGATTCTTTAGCATCTTCAACAGAATCTGTATATTTTGCTCCATATTCACTTTCTGCCATAATTACAGAAATCGGTGTTCGAAGTTCATGAGAAACATCCGAACTAAATTGACGTTCTCTTTTTGACGAATTTTCTAATGTTTCTAACATTTCATTAAATACTTTTCCTAATTTATGCACTTCATCCGCACCATCTTCAATAGAAATTCTTTTACTAAGGTCATTACTCTTTGCAATAACATCCGCAGTTTCAGTCATATCTCTAACCGGTTTTAATGAACTCCTAATAATTAAATATCCACCATACATTATTACTAATATAACAAAGGGACTTCCTATACTTATAATTAACGGTAATATCCAACCATTAATATTATTAGTAATTTGTACGACTCCTCTTACATATTTTCCATTTCCTAAACGGGCTGAACTTGTTTCCGAATCATAGTAAAAATATTTATTATTATTAACATCTTTATATTCAGAAATTACTCCTAAACTAAAATCATTAACTTTGAAATTTCTAGGTACAGAACCAGCAACAAGATTACCATCTTTATCATAAACAGATAAGGTCACTCCATCTTCATACGGGGTAAACTTATTAGATCCACTTGAGATTTCAGATACCTCTTCTATCAATTTCTTTTCACTATTCTTTCCAACAACACTATCACTAACTAAAAATGTCCCGACTATCAGCGATCCAATCAATAAAACTATAAATGTTGTGTACCATAAAGTGATTTTAAAAGTTAATGATACTTTTCTAAATGGAAATATCGATAATTTCTTGATTCTATTTAACAAAGTATCCTAACCCCCTTTTAGTGTAAATAATAGTCTTATCTGTACCGTTATCTAATTTTTTTCTAATATTTTTTATTATAACATCTACTATATTAGAAGCCCCGTCATAATCATAATCCCAAACGTGGTTAAGAATTTGATCACGACTTAATATGCTTTCTTTATTTTTCATAAGATATTCTAATACTTCATACTCCTTACCAGTTAAGCCAATATTTTGACCATTTCTCAACACTTGTTTTTTCGAAATATCCAAAACAACATCGTCAACTCGAATAACATTAGTTGCTAAACCATAGTTTCTCCTCATTAAAACTCTTATTCTAGCTAATAACTCATCAAACTCAAAAGGTTTAACGATATAATCATCAGCCCCACTATCAAGTCCAACTATCTTATCTTCCAACGTATCTTTTGCTGTTAACATTATAACAGGTGTATTGTTTTTACTCTCACGAAGTCTCGCTATAAACTCATAGCCATCAACATTTGGCATCATTATATCTGTAATAATCAAATCATACTCACTATAACTCACAAAATCCAATGCTTCCCCACCATCAAAACAACTGTCCACACTATAATTATTTTTCTTTAAATGTTTAGTAATTATTCTATTCAAATCGCGTTCATCTTCAACAACAAGTATTTTCATAACAATCTCCTTATACTAAATTTCTACTATATTTTACTTAATTCACAGATAAATGTAAAACAATAGTTATCAAATTCTATAGAATTTTAGATTTACATTTATTAACAAAGTCAGTATATATTATATAAATGAATTTAAAATGAAAAAACGACCTAAAATAGCAATTTATAAAATCACATATCTAAGTCGCTTTCGTTACTTTTATTCACTTTCTTCTAAATTATAAAGTAACTCGTATAATGCTTTTGCATCTAGTTTTTCTTTTTCTTCTTTACTAATATCTCGAACTAACTCTCCACGGTGCAACACAATTATTCTGTTTCCGTATTTCACCGCATCTTGGATATTATGAGTAATCATTAAAGCTGTTAAGTTTTTCTCTTCAATTTTTTCTCGAGTAAGCTCCATTATTTTTTTCTGTGTTTTAGGATCTAACGCTGCCGTGTGTTCATCAAGAAGCAAAAGTTTAGGTGTTGTCATAGTCGCCATTAAAAGCGCAATAGCTTGACGCTGCCCCCCAGACAATAATCCCATCTCACTATCTAATCTATCTTCAAGCCCTAAGTCTAAAGTTGCTAGTAACTCTTTAAAAAGTTTTCTATCTTCTTTAGTAGTTCCTGGTTTAAAACCTCTAACTTTACCACGTCGTAGTGCTAAAGACATATTCTGTGCAACAGTCATACGAGGAGCTGTTCCATCAAGTGGATTTTGGAAAACTCTACTAATAAATCCAGCTCTCTTATGTTCTACTATATTACTTACATCTTTTCCTTCGATTAAAATTTCTCCACCATCTAGTGAGAATGAACCCGCTAAGGCATTAAGAAAAGTTGACTTCCCTGCTCCATTTCCACCAAGAATAGTAATAAAATCACCATCTTTTATTTCAAGACTAACATTTTTTAAAGCATGTTGCTCTCTAATAGTTCCAGGAAAGAATGTTTTATCTATTTTATTAATTTTTATAAATGACATTTTCTACGCATCCTTTCTCTTAGCTTTTAATTTTAATTGAGGTAGAGTTAAGAAAATTGCAATTACTAAAGCTGAAACTAATTTAAAGTCATTAGCTCCAATAATATTTAATTTTAACACTCCAACTAGCAGTAATCTATAAATTATCGCACCACAAATTACACAAACTAATCTTGACGTAAAAGCCACATCTTTGAAGATTACTTCCCCAATAATAATTGCTGCTAAAGCTACTACTATAACTCCAATACCACTATTTACATCTGAATAACCATTGTTTTGGGCTAAAATCGCACCAGCTAAAGAAATAATTCCATTAGCAAGCATTAATCCTAAAATCGTCATTGTTTTTGTAGAAATACCTAATGCTGTCGCCATTTTCTCATTATCTCCTGTTGCAATTAAACTCTGACCTAATTCCGTTGAAAAGAATAAAGACATAGCAATAATAATTAATCCAGAAAGAATAATTCCAACAAATACAGTATCATAATGAGTTGGTAAGTTTAATCCTTGAATTTTACTAAAAATTGTATCTTTATTGATTAAACTTAAATTTGGTCTCCCCATAATTCTAAGGTTCACCGATAATAATGCAGTCATTGTTAAGATTCCTGCAAGTAAACTTGGAATTTTACAAACGGTAATTAAGAATCCCGTAACAAGACCTGCTAACATACCCGCCACTATCGAAATCAATGTAGCTATAATAGGGTTGATCCCATTATGTATACAAATAACACAGACAGCAGCTCCTAAAGGATACGCACCTTCTGTAGTCATATCCGCAATATTTAATACTCTAAAACTTATAAACAATCCAAGCGATAATATTCCCCACAGCATTCCCTGTGAAATCGCTGAAATAAATAAATCCATTCCGCACCTCTTTTATTTATATTTCTTCTAATTTGGTTTTATATAATTTAGAGCGACTCATAAACAATAATTTTTTCAATTGATTTGATGAGCCGCTCCTTTTTAATTATTTATTATCTTAATAGCTTCCTAATAATATAATATCAATATTATTATTTTTTATCCACTACTTTTGCTTTATCTTTAATTTCTTTTGGAATTTCAATTCCTAATTGTTTTGCTTTTGCTTCATTTAGGTAAATTACACCTTCATTAGCAAGTACGATTGGCATATCTTTAGTATCTGCGCCTTTTAATACTTTAGCAACAACTTTTGCAGTCTCAACACCGATTTGATATTGGTCAACACCTAATCCTAAAAGTCCTCCATCAGCTACCATTGTATCTGCAGATGGGAATACAGGGATTTTCTTAGCGTCTGTTACTTTTACTACTGTTGCCATTGCACTAGCAATTGTGTTATCGATTGGAACAAAGATTGCATCTGTTTGTGAAGCAAGGCTTTCTGTTACTTGTTGAATATCATTTGTGTTTGCTACTGTTGATACCTTAACTTCTAATCCTAATTCTTTAGCTAATTTTTCAGCTTCTTGAGCTTGTTTTACAGAGTTATCTTCACTAGCTGTATAAAGAATACCAACTTTTTTCATGTTAGGTAAAACTTTTTTCATGATTTCAAGTTGTTGTTTAATTGGAGTTCTATCACTAACACCAGTAATGTTATTTCCTGGTTTATTTTCGGCTTTAATTAGTCCTGCTTCAACCGGATATGTAATACCACCCATGATGATTGGTTTGTCTTTAGTTGCATTTGATAGTGATAAAGTAGCTGGTGTTGTAATACCTACTAAAATATCGTTATTATCTGTAACTAATTTTTGACCCATACTTGCTAAGTTACTTTGGTCACCTTGAGCATTTTGAAGATCAATTTTTAAGTTCTTACCAACTTCATATCCTTCTTTTTTAAGTCCATCTTCTAAACCTTTATAAATTTGGTCAAGAGCTGGGTGACTAAGTAATTGAAGTACCCCTACTTTTACTTCTTTATTATCAACTTTTTTAGTTTCTTCACCTTTTTTACTAGAGAAGAACCCATAACCTAATACACAAACTAATAATACCGCGAATGCTACAAAAATTTTATTTACTTTCATTTTAATAATCTCCTTTTACTTTTGTCTATAATAATATTTTTTGTAATCAAATTTTAGAAGCGTATCTATATAAAAAGACCACTAGCGTATATCTAGTGGTCCTTACGTATAATTTTTAATAATAAATATAAAAAACCACCTAGATATTTCTATGTGGCCTCGATTTTTTCATCACAAATAATCCACATAGATACTTACTTCTCACCTGAGAGTCGTATCTATGTTAAAAAGAAACAAGATCGACTCAGTATCTAGTGGCTTTGCCAACGAATATTTAATTGTAGCGTGTCAACTTGATACAGTTTCATAAATCTTTTTTCTCCTTTACATTTAATTCTTGGTTACATTATAGCAACTCTTTTTTTTATTGTCAATATGTTTTTTCAAAAAAAATATAAAAAATTCTGACAATTACGACTAAAAGTCACATAGTAGAACATATAACAGCCTTACAAAAAGTTTATTGGAAATAATTTTCAATAAAATATTATAAATATATTAATACAACTTTATCACATATTTCTACAAAGATTGTAGTTCTATATTTCAAAGAAAGATTTTTGAAAGCTATGAAAATAAGTCGTTTTCATAGCTGAAAAATTAATATTTTAAAATTGATACACCTCCTTAATCGTTGATAATACTGTTATATATAGGCGTAATATTATCACTAACAAATTTTATTTTATATGAAAATAAAATTGAAAATATATCATTTTTATGAAAATTTTCACTTGAAAATCTATTTTCATAGGAGTATGATAGATATATGTTATTTAAAAAAAGTTAGGAGAATTTTTATGGATAGCAATACAGCTATAGAAAAAGAAAAATTATTTAACAAAGGATTTATTACAATTACTACAATTAACTTTATTGTATTTTTAATTTATTATTGTTTTGTAGTAATTACAGCAAAATATGCAACCTCACAGTTAGGTGCTACTGCTGCACAAGCAGGTTTTGCCGCAGGTATCTATATTATTGGTACACTTGTCGCACGTCTTTATATCGGTAAAAAATTAGAAATCATTGGTCGTAAAGAAATCTTACGTTTTGGTGCTTTAGTTTATTTAATTACAACAGCTGCATATTTAATTTCATCAAATATCATTATTTTAGATACAGTTCGTTTCTTAAACGGATTTGCTTATGGAACTATTTCTACTGCAGCTAACGCAATTGTTACTGCTTATATTCCTAAAACACGTAATGGTGAAGGAATTAATTACTACGGTTTAAGTACAAGTTTAGCAGCTGCTATTGGACCATTCATCGGTATGTTATTATTACCTATCACAGGATTTAATGCGGTTATAATTCTAGCAATTGTTCTATCTATTGCTGTAACTGTAGCTTGCTTCTTATTCCCTGTTAAAAATATCGAATTAAATGAAAAACAAAAAGAATTATTAAACAGTTGGTCTCTAAATACATTTATCGAGTATAAAGTATTATTCATCTCAATAGTTGCATTCTTAATCGGTTTAGCATATTCAAGTGTACTAGGATTCTTATCAATTTATGCTGATAGCTTAAACTTATCTACTGCGGGAGCTTTCTTCTTTGTAGTATATGCACTTATTATTACAGCTACTCGTCCATTCGCAGGTCGTATCTTCGATGCTCGTGGTGAAAATGCTGTTATGTATCCAAGTTTCGTATTCTTAACTTTAGGTTTATTAATGTTAAGTTTCACAAATGGTAGCTTCATGTTACTATTCTCTGGTGCCTTAATTGGTCTTGGATATGGGACATTCATGTCAAACGGACAAGCTGTTTGTTTAAAACTTGTTGATTCTACTAAAGTAGGTATTGCACTTTCTACTTACTTTATCGGATTAGACCTTGGTCTAGGATTTGGACCTTATGCTCTAGGTACTGTTCACGGAATTCTATCATACAGAGGAATTTATATCCTTTGCGCAGTAATCACAATTGGAGTAACTGTTCTTTATGCAATGTTCTATAAAGGTAAAGAAGTACGTGTCTTAAAAACTAAAACTAGTCGATAGTAATATAAATAAAATCATTAAAAAAAGTAGCCCTCATAAAGAGCTACTTTTTTTGTGTAGATAAATTTCCATATTGCATAAAAGAGGAATGACACTACATCACACCTCTTTTTGTTTTATTTTTCTGGATATCGTCTTGCGACATCTACTAGTTTTTCTTTAATTATCTTCTTAGGATCTTCATTTAGGTGATAACACATTGCAAGAGCATAGATAAGCACGTCTGCCAATTCATCTTTTATCTCTTGAATATTATCTCCTTCTTCATCCCATTGAAAATGTTCAAGTAGCTCTGCCGCTTCTATTGAAATACTTTTAGAAAATCTTTCTAAAGTATCATACTTTTCCCATCCTCTTTTTCCTCTAAATTCCGTTATTATAGTTCTTAATTCTTCCATGTTTTACCCTTTAGATTAAACTATTATTTGTTAAATTATTATATAGATTATAAAATTCTGCTAAACTTAGAGTTTCACTACGTCTAGCTGGCTCTATATCACTATCTATACACGCATTTTGTAAGTCTTGCTTTTTATCCTTACCGTAACTTGAAATTAAGTTATTTAGTAAAGTCTTTCTACGTTGTACAAAACACGAACGTACGAATTTAAAAAATTTAGCATCAGTTTCAAATTCGCGAGTTTCTTTCGTCATGATTTTTACAACTGCACTCTCAACATTTGGTGCTGGTACAAATACTTTTTTCGGTACAGTAAATAGATATTCGACATCAGTATAATAATTTAATAAAATTGTTAATGAATTATAATCTTTTGTTCCTACTTTAGCATTTAGTCTATTAGCAACTTCTTTTTGCATCATAACTACATAACCATCAATTTTCTCAGTATTCTCGATTAAATGAGTTAAAATTGGAGTTGTAATATAGTAAGGTAAGTTTGCTACTACCATAATTTTTTCGCAATCTGACATCTTCTCAGCGATTATTTTATCAACATCAACTTTTAAAATGTCATTATTAATAATCTCAACATTAGGATAATCCGCAAGTGTCTCTGATAAAATCGGTAAAAGTCTACCATCAATTTCAAATGAAATTACTTTTTTAGCTTTTTTAGCTAATGCCTCTGTAAGAGAACCAATCCCAGGTCCAATTTCTATTACTCCTACATTCCCATTTACTCCAGCGCCATCAACAATTCTATTTAAGATATTAGCATCTATTAAAAAGTTCTGTCCTAGACTCTTCTTAAATGTAAAACCGTGTTTTTTCAGTATTTCAAAAGTTTTCTTAGGTGTTCCTATCATTATTTTATTCCTTTACTTATTTTTGTCATCTCATCTAATAATCGTTCTTTAGAAATATTATACATATTTAATTTATTTAGAAGTTGTTTAGCATTAGTATAACCTATATTTAATCTTTCACAAAGTTCTTCTCTTAGAACTTTTGAAGTAGCTCCTCCAACTAAACCTAATTCTATCAATATTTCATTACTTATATCATTTTTCACCTCATCCATCGGTGTATAATGATTTTTTATAGCGGCAATAATATCTTCTTTACTCGCAGCTTCTATTCCAATCTTCCCTTTGCTATCTACAGCTTTTTTATTTGAAATATAAGCATGTTTTGCCGTCGGGATATTTTTTTCTATTATACTTCTAATTCTTTTTCCCGCATAATCAGGATCTGTTAAAACTATTAATCCTCTTGTTTTTTCTAAAAAGATTAATCGTTCTATTTTTTTCTTAGTAAGGGCAGAGCCATTAGTTTCAAACGTATCACAATCTATTGCTTCTTTGACCCTATTGGTGTCATCTCTTCCTTCTACTACTATTATTTCTTTGATTTTCATTTTATTATCCTTTAAAAAATTCATCAGTCTATTATAACATATTTAGACAAATTTTGCTCATACTAGCATGAATATTTCAAATAGTTGTATAGTTCATGGGTAATTTCATGGTGAACTTTATACTTATATCCAGCACAAAGAAAATTCTTTTTTAATTCGAATTTATCTTTTAGCTTAATTCTTTCTAGTGCTTTTCCTTTTCTACACACCAATATTTCCCAGTATTTTTCAAATTTAACTAAGTAACAATCATAAGTCTTATCTTTTCCATATTCTCCAGCTAAATATAGAAGTCCAACAAAGTCTAATAGTATATGCCAAAATTTGACCGTTTTTCTTCTTTCTAACAAATAAACTTTCTCACTCTTAATACAATAATTATATAATTCTTCCATAATCCCCACCTCTTTATACTAATTATATCATAAAAAAATCCTCTGCAGAAAAAACTGCAAAGGAAATTTATTAGTGTATATCTTTTTTCTTAAAGTTAGCTCCACTTACCTCACTAACTGTTCCAATTGATAGAAACGCATTTTTGTCATTCTTAAAGACTATTTTTTTTAGTTTTGATTCTTCAATACGAGTAATTACACAAAAAATGATTTTTGTTTCATGACCTGAATAACCACCTTCTCCATGTAATAGAGTCACACCACGACCTAATCTATCTTGAATTTCTTGACTTATTACTTGATAGTTGCTCGTAATAACCATAACCGATTTAGAATCATTAAGCCCCTCAATAACGATATCCATCACTTTTGATGCTATGAAATAACTTATCATAGAATATAGTGCCGCTTCCCACGTGAATACAAACCCAGATGCGATAAAGATAATAACATTTATCCCAAGGACCATTTCACCTACAGAAATCGGTAATTTCTTTGTAGCATAGATAGAAAACATCTCACTTCCATCTAAGGTACCACCATTTCTAATAACTAATCCTACACCAATTCCAAGAATTATTCCACCGAAAATACATGCTAAAAATGGATCAGTAACTAGTGGTCGAATACTATGAAAATATGACGTTGCTACAGAAAGTATTACAATACCAAAAATAGATGCTATTGCAAATCCTTTACCTATTTGCTTGTATCCTAAATATAAGAATGGGATGTTGAATAAGAAAATAAACAAACCTAGTGGCAATCCAAAGTAATGACGAGCAATAATAGAAACCCCGATTACCCCGCCATCTAATATATTATTTGGAATTAAGAAAAATTCTAATCCCGCCGCAAAAATTAATGATCCAATAATTATACTTATATATTTCTTTAAAAATTCTATTCTACTATCCATTGATTCTCCTTTTTATTTTCTTTTTTGACAAATAGGACAAAAGTGACTTGAACGTCCTTTTATTGTTAAATTTTCCACCTCATGTCCTAGAGGACAAACTTTTTTCCCATAAATTTGGTGGAAGTTTTGCATATTCCCTTCTCCACCATCAGCGTGAACATAATCTGAAATAGTAGAACCACCTTCTTTTATTGCAAGCTCCAAAATATCAACCAACTCTTTAAATAAACTCTCCTTCTTCTTTTTAGAGAGTTCACTTGCTTTAGTTAGAGGGTGAATTTTTTGGCGATATAATACCTCACAATCATAAATATTTCCACAACCACAAAAAACATTTCCTTCAAGAAGTAGTGCCTTAATTGATTGATCTTTATATTTTTTTTCATCCAGTTTATTTAAAAAATATTTTTTTGCAGACTTATCAAATGGTTCTGGCGCAAGATTTACAAAAGGTTTAAATTTAGTTACATCATCAATATATCTTAGTTCTCCAAATCTTCTGATATCACTATATACTAATTTTTCTCCAGTAGAAAGTTCAAATATAACATGTCGATGATTATAATAATTTTTATTTGTAATCTCAGCTATATCCTTAACTAAAAAGAATGCTCCTGTCATTCCAAAGTGAGTAATAATATATCCTTCATTTAATGTAAAGAATAGGTACTTACCTCGACGTGATAATTTTTCTATTTTTTTACCTTTCACATGTTCTGAAAAAAAGCTAAGTTCTTGTTTAACAATAGCCATTTTATTTAATTTATGACTTTCTTTTACTACATTCGAATATTTTATATCAAGAATTTGTTTATCTATAACTCTATCTTCTAGACCAAATTTTATATTCTCAACCTCTGGTAATTCTGGCATAATGCACTCCTATTTTCTATACTTATATTTTATTTTAATATAAATATTTGAAAATTTCAAAGATTTCCATTTATTTATATAATTTATAATAATCAAGAATTACAAGTTTTTACCTCATTATTCTAGCATCAAAGAAAAATATGTAGTATAATAATAAAGTTAAATGTAAATTAAAAGGGGTCTATTATTAAATGGAAGAAAAAATGTCTAGACGAAAAAGAATCAGTTCTCCCTCATACGGAAATGGAGGAAAACCTCCTAAAAAGAGCGGATTCAAAAAAATATTAATGACGATTTTGGCGCTAGTTATAGTTGGTATAGGAGGTTTCACTGCCTATACATTCTTCAACTTTTCTAGTTCCGCTCAAAAAGGATATAAGAATGTAGATTATTTGAAAGAAGTTGATCCTAACTTCAAAAAATTCTCAGTATTAATCCTAGGTATCGATATGAATGATGATCGTAAAGCTCAAGGACAAACTCGTGAGGACAGTAGAACAGATTCAATGATACTGGCTACTGTTAATAAAGATAAAAAACGTATGGATATGGTTAGTATCCCACGTGACTCTCTAAGTCTTATGAGAGAAAAAGATGATGAAAATAACAATAGTGCTTATTTCTATGATAAAATCACTCACGCACATGCTTATAACGATGTTAAAGGAACTACTAATGCAGTAGAAAACTTATTGCATACTCCTATAAACTTTTATGTACTAATCAACTTTAAAGCATTTGAACAAACAGTAGATGCTTTCGGTGGAATAGATTTATACGTTCCTTTCGATATGGATGAACAAAATGCTAACGGTGAAATGAACACTGTTAAACTGAAAAAAGGATGGCATACTCTAAACGGTGAACAAGCACTTGCTTTTGCTCGTAGTAGATATTACGATAGTGATATTGAACGTGGTCAGCGTCAACTTCAAGCTATCCACGCTTTAATCGATAAAGCTAAAAGTCTAAACGCCTTAACTAAAATAAATGAGGTTATAAATATCGCTGGAGATAATGTCGAACATAACTTGTCTACAACTCAAATTTCTTCAGCTATTAAGATGTTTCTAAATGAAGATATGGAAATAGTATCGCACAGAATAGATGGTTATGACGTTTATTATGGTGGTGTGTATTATTACTATCCAAAACCACTATCACTACTTTATGCATCTTCAGCTTTAAGAAATAACCTTGATTTATCACTACCTAAAGCTACTGATTTACTAAATATATACTATCAAGGACATATAACAATCGGGCTTAAACAGTATAAAATAGATAATTTACGTCCAGTACAAAATTATCCAATATCAAATCTTGCAGTTATGTCTCCTGAGGATTTACTTACTAACCTACCTGATAGACTGACTAACGAAGAATTAAAAGATGACATTACAGTAAGTAATGAAAATAGACCCGATGAAAATGGCAATACTGAAAAAAATGCTAACAATAGTAATTAACAACAAAATACTACAACTGGTGTCGGTACAACAAATACTCATCAAAATACCGGTGTAAATAATAACCAAGAATAAATAATATCCCATCAAAAACTATTTTTGATGGGATATTATTTATTTACTTGAAAATTTTACATTTACAGTTCCAGTTTTTGAAGATGTGAATAATTGTTTCTTTTTATTTGAGCTATTTGTAAAATTTGATTCTTCATCACTTAATTCAGCTATAATATCACCTTCTGTTGACTTAAGAGTAATAGAATTATTTGCAGTAAGATTACTTAAAGTAATATTACCAGTAGTTGTTTTTAAATTAATATTATCTGAACTTTCACTAGGAAGATTACTTACCTTAATATTTCCTAGTTTATTAGTTATATTAATATCTTTTATTGTTGATGATGACAACTCTGTATCTCCTGTTTCATTATCAACACTAATATCTTTTAAATCATTAATATTATTTAATTTAACATCTCCTGTAGCAACATTAATTTTTAGAGAATTATTTTTACTATTTAAGTTATCTATATTTAAATTTCCAGTTGCTAATTTAATATCAGCATCTGAAGCTGAAATATTAGTTATATATACATCACCTAGTTTACTATTAATTATAAGAGATTTAATATCTAGATTCTTGATAAAATAATCTCCTAATTTATTAACTGAATTGATATCGATATTAGAAGATTTAGGTATTTTTATAATAAGTTTTCTTTTTTCAGTAAAGAAATTAAAATTAATACTCACAATATTTTTATTTTCTTTTATAGATAACTTATTTCCTATGTGCTCTATATTAACTTTACGTTCTAGAGCAGTATAGTATTCTATTTCCATATTTTTAGAAGTAGTATTCTCTTCTATGGTTACATCAGAATCAATAATATCTAAATCTAAATTTTTAACATCATCAATTGAGACAGTATAATTCTTTTTCTCGAAATTAGAAGAAAATCTAGGTATATGACCATTATTTAAGTAAGTTGCTAATCCTATCAATACTAGTCCAAAAATTATAAAACTAATAGAAATTTTTATAAATTTATTCATTTATATACACCTCTTTTTTGAAAATCTTCACAAAAATTGTTCTGATGTTTATACCATTTTGACGTGATTTTTTATATATTTTTATCAACCAGTCAATACCAATTAAACCAGTCCCTGAAATAACAAATCCAAATCCTAAAGTATCTAAGAAATACGAAATATTTCTTTCATAAATAAGATAAAATGGAGATTTTAATATTAATAAGATTCCACCAATGAAAATAGCTATAATAGAAAGTACAATACTAAATATTATAGATAGAATAACTATAAAAAGACTAGCGATTAGAGAAAATATAGTTATCCAAGCAGGAAATAATAATACGGTAATAATAAAGCCGAGTTCTGTAGGGATTTTTCGTGGTATAAACCTCCATACTAGTTTTGTTTGTTTTTTCCCAATATTATGTTCATCTAAAATTTGATCAACGATGATATTAATATCCCCTAATTGCGATACAGCTTCTTCTTCACTTAAGCCCTCATCAATACGATCATCAATCATTTCTTCGAAAAAATTGAGTGTTTTATATATCTCTTTTGGCGATAAATATGGTTTTAATTTATTTCCCAAAAGAGCGCAGAACTGTGTCTTATTCATATTTTTCATCTCCTAATATATATTTATGTGCATTACTTATTACTTTCCAGTCAATAAGAAATTCCTGAATTTTATTGAGACCAACATCTGTAATTTTATAATATTTTCTTAATCTACTATTATGTTCTACCGAATATGAGGTAACACAATCGTTTGCTTCCAAGCGTTTTAAGATTGGATATAACGTTGATTCCGATATAGGAATTACATTTGAAACATCTTTTATAATTTTATACCCATATGATTCAGAATTACGTAAAGTAGCAAGAACACATATTTCCAATAAACCTCTTTTTAATTGAGCTTCCATACAAATATCTCCTTTCACATAATACTATACATTACATAGTATAATTTGTCAAGTAGTATAATGAGAAATATATTCTAATTATTGACATTTTATTTATAATACATCATAATTAATATAGTAAATTTAGCAAATTATAAATTACAAAGGAGGTACTATGACGAAGAAATTTATTACAATCAAAGAAGATTCATACGATGAATTCATTGAAAAAAAATCTACATTTATTACTCACCTAATTAGAATCAATAGCGAAGAAGAAGCTCGAGAGTTTATTCAAAAAATGAAGAAAAAACACTACGATGCTACACATGTTTGCTCATGCTATGTAGCTGGCGATAATAATGAAATAACTCGTGCTAACGATGATGGTGAACCAAGTGGAACTGCTGGAGCTCCGATGTTAGACGTACTAGTAAAAAACGAAATAAAAAATGTCTGTGCCACAGTCATAAGATATTTTGGTGGGACTAAACTAGGAACTGGTGGTTTAGTTCGTGCATATGGTGGTGGAGTAATTAACGCGCTAAAAAATGCAATATTGGTAGAAAGAAAAGATGCTTTTGAAGTTAGATTAGAATTAGATTATAGTCTAAACGGAAAAATAGAATATGAAATTGGAAAAACTAACTTCATCGTGAACAACCTAGAATACACTGACAAAATCATTTATACAATTTATGTAATGCAAGAAGACTACGATAACTTTGAAAATTGGATTGCTAACCTAACTAACGGTCAATTCAAAATTCTATCTTCTAAAGAAAAACAACTAGAATTTGATATTAAATAAAGATAAGAAGGAATCAGAAACCATATTAAACAGTCTCTTATTCCTTCTTAGCTTATTTTTTATTCTTTCTCGAAAATTCTTCTATCCACTCTTCTAACTCACGTATAGCCTTTTCTACTATATCTTTTTTATTATTAACTGCTAAATCTAACCCTTCTACTCTTAGAACTTTTACTTTATCTATTCCTAGTACGCTAAATATCCCCCTGACATATTGAACTGCAAAGTCCAGATTAGTATATTGAATATGTTTATCAAATTCTCCCCCACTTGTTATGACAAAGGTTATTTGTTTATTAGAATTATCTAAACCTATTAAAGACTCTTCTTCACACTTAAATGTTTCATTCACTATAACTATATTATCTACATAGTCTTTAAATTTTGATACTACGTTAAAATTATGAAGAGGCATATAAATAAAAACTGCTTCAGCACTCTTCCATTGTGCCAATAACTCTTTTTGCTTAATTTTATCATTTTGTTCTTTTTCAGTTAGTTTTGCACCTTCATAGTTAAACATAAACTTATCCATGACTGGAATATGAACACTCGGATCATATAGATTTATATTTTCTATATCTTTAAATCCTTCTTCGATTAATTTTTCTTCACCAATGTTAGCTAGAATATTAGAAACTCTATATTCACCGTTATAATCAGGATGACACATAATCTGTAAAATTTTCATAAAATCACCTCAAAAAAATCTTGTTGTAAGAAATAGCTCCTCATCTAAAATAAGATAAGAAGCTATTAATATTATTTGAATTCTGAGTAAATAGTATTTATAGTTTTTTCATAATCGTTATTATGAACACCTACGATAATATTAATTTCATCATTAGTTTGTGAAATCAGTGCAATATTCACCCCAGCTTCCCCTAAAGCTTTGAATAATCTACCAGATAATCCCTTTGTATTTTTCATTTTTTCACCAACTGTAGCGATAAGTGAAATTTCGTGAGTTACATTTATCTCATCAGCTTCAAGAACTGCTTTAATTTTCGCTACTAACTCATGAATAAACGGTCTCACATTACCTGTTTCAACAACTACAGAGAACGAGTCTATCCCACTTGGAATGTGTTCAATGCTAACATTAAAGTCTTCAAAAATCTTAAGTGTTTTCCCAATTAAACCAACTTCATTTGCCATGTGACGTTTTTTAATTGTAATAATAGAGAAATCTTTTTTCCCTGCAATACCTGTAACGATTTGCTTTTCATCAAGGTGTTTATTATCAGAAATAATAGTCCCTTCTGCTGTTGGATCATTTGTATTACGAATTTGAATTGGAATATCTTTATCACGTACTGGGAAGATTGCTTCTTCATGAAGAACACTTGCACCCATATATGAAAGTTCACGAAGTTCTGTATAACTAATAACTTTAATTTCATGTGGATTTTCAATAATACGAGGGTCTGCCATTAAAATTCCAGATACGTCAGTCCAGTTCTCATATACACTCGCATTTGCAATATTAGCGACAATCGCTCCACTAACGTCTCCACCACCACGAGTCATAATCTTAATTTCTCCATTCGGTCTACTTCCATAGAAGCCTGGAATAAGAAGACGATCATACTCTTTTACAATCGCATCAAACGCTGCTTGAGTTTTTTCAAAGTCAATCTCACCTTGATAATTATAGAAAATTAAGTCTTTAGCATCAACAAAGTGATATCCTAAATATTCAGCCATTAATAATGCTGTTAAATATTCACCACGACTTACTAGGTACTCTTCATCGATTCCTTTACTAATTTCCGCTTTTAACTTAGTCAGTTCTCCTTCAATATCGAATTTTAAGTTTAATTCGTTTTTGATTGCTACGAATTTATCTTCAATCATTTTAAAGATATTATCAAAATTAATATTGTACTTAGTATGCGCATAACATAGGTATAATAAGTCTGTTACCTTATTATCTTCTTTATTTGCTTTCCCTACAGCACTTACTACAACAAAACGACGTGCATCATCAAGTTCCACAATATTCTTAACTTTTTTAAACTGTTCAGCACTTGCTACCGAACTTCCACCAAATTTTGATACTCTAACCATTTTAACTCCTTTTTCTATTAATATCATTTGTATAATTTATCACTAATATATATTATATAACTATTTACAAAAAAATCAATGAATTTTCTGAAAAATCTAAATTTTAATTTTAATAATCATTTTATTATTTATGGAATTTAGCAACAACAAATTTACTGTCTTTTTCCTTTACTTCTTCTACCATACTAATAAGTTGTTTTAATGAAATCTCTTTTGTTTTCACATAAAAATTACCTTTATATTGCTCAACACTTTCTACCAATTCCCCTGATAATTCTACAGATGAACGAACCAAATAATTTCTTCTAGTTAATTCTTCTGAATAAGATAAATCATTCTTAATTACAACATCTACTCTTGTTGAACCTTCATTAATGTCTACTATATCTTGAACAATAGCATTCCCTGTTGGGAATTTTCCTGCACCTTGTCCATAAAACTTAAGTTCGCCGATAAATGATCCATCTAAAGAAATAATGTTGTTATTTAATGGAACAGCAGCCTCTTGAGATTCTTTCCCAAATATAGACAGCATTACAGAAGTTTCATACTTACCACATTCTACATTTGTTTCTCCAATATATTTAACAGCTAAATCATATTGTTTTAAATAGTCGATATCATTTTTAGTAATGTTTCTCATAGAATATGTAGGAAAACCAGGTTGAACATGAATATCAAAAGCAAGTGCATTACTTAAGATAATCTTATTCACAACATCTCCACCATCAACATCAGCACTTGGATCAGCTTCTGCATAACCTAGATCTTGTGCTGTTTTTAATGTAGAATCAAATTCTTGATTGTTTCTATACATATTATCAAGAATAAAATTACTTGTTCCATTGAAGATACCATATACACGTTTTACTTCATCAACACGTCTAGTTCTTTCTAAGTTTACAAGCCAAGGAATTCCTCCACCTACACTTGCTTCAAAAATAAACTTCACATTATTTTTCTCAGCTAATTCAACAAATTCGTCTAAATATTTTGCAGCAACGGCCTTATTAGCTGTAACAACGTGTTTTCCATTCTCTAATGATCTTTTAATAAAATCATACGCAGGGTTAAGTCCTCCAAGACACTCAACAACTACTGAGATTTCTTCATCATTAATAATTTCATTAATATCATCGGTAGCTAAGTGCATCTTATCACGGCTTCTTGCAAAAACACTCTTTACTTCAATTTTATTTAATTCTTCTGTTTTACCGTTAGTAATAATATCATAAACTCCACTACCTACAGTTCCATATCCTAAAATTGCTATTTTCATAATTATTTTCTCCTAAATTCAATATTTATTTTCAATTATATTTAAAAGTTTATCAAGTATTTTTCCCATGTCAATTATTCAATATCAAGAATTTTCAAAAAATTTCATTTTTTTGACTATTTCGACTGTTTTTATAACCTATTTTGGTGTAAAATTATAGTTATAAAAATTTTTAAGGTTCTTTTTATAAAAAACACTTGTATTTTTACAAAGAACATTGTATCATATATACAACGATAAAGCAAGGAGATTTTAAATGATTTACGAAAGTACAAGAGATATTAATAGAAAATTAAATCCAAGTGAAGCTATTCTTCAAGGTTTAAGTGAAGAAGGTGGACTTTTCGTTTTAAGAGATTTAGGAAAGAATAAATTAGACTTAGAAAAACTAATCGGAAAAAGTTATTACGAAGTGGCTGAAGCAGTGTTACGACTTTTTGTCGATTTTAGTGATGAAGAAATAAAAAATTGTGTTGAAGCAGCATATAGAGGTAAATTTTCTCACGAAAATATCACTCCTCTAGTAGAATTAAAAGACGGACATATCCTTGAATTATTCAATGGACCTACTAGTGCATTTAAAGATGTTGGTCTATCACTTCTTCCACAACTAACGAAAACTGCACTTACTAAAGTAGAAGATAAAAATGACATTCTTATTTTAACTGCAACTAGTGGTGACACTGGTAAAGCAGCTTTAGAAGGTTTCAAGGATGTAGATAGAACAAAAATCATGGTCTTCTACCCTAACGATGGTGTAAGTACAGTACAAAAAACACAAATGCAAACTCAAGAAGGAAAAAATACGAAAGTTTGTGCAATTCACGGAAACTTTGACGATGCTCAAAGTGGAATTAAAGAACTATTTGTTGATGAAGAATTCAAAAAAGAATTACTTTCTAAAAACATTAAGTTATCAAGTGCAAACTCAATCAACATCGGACGTCTTATTCCTCAAGTAGTTTACTACGTTGTTTCATACCTAGATTTAGTAAATACAAATAAAATTAAATTAAATGATAAAGTAAACTTTGTTGTACCTACTGGTAATTTCGGTAACATTCTTGCTGGTTACTATGCTGAACAAATCGGTTTACCTGTTAACAAATTAATCTGTGCAAGCAACAACAATAATGTACTTTATGATTTCTTAACGACTGGTATATATGATAAGAACAGAGACTTCTTAAAAACAGTATCACCAAGTATGGATATCTTAATTTCTAGTAACTTAGAGCGTCTACTTTACTACGTTAGCGGTTGTGATAATGAATATATCGCTAAGCTTATGAAAGATTTAAAAGAAACTGGACGTTTCGAAGTTACAGGTGACGTACTGACTAAGATTAAAGATAAATTCCAAGCTGGATTTGCTGATGACGAACAAACTAAAGAAACTATCAAAGCTATCTACGAAAAAGATAACTATCTATTAGATACACACACTGCAGTAGCCTATAAGGTTCTTCTTGAAAACTTAGATAATGAGCATGCTAGCATCGTACTATCAACAGCGTCTCCATATAAGTTCACAGAAAGTGTCTACTCTTCTCTATTCGAAACTCAAGGTGAAGATGAATTTACTCTTATGAACAAACTTCACAAGCAAACTAAGGTAGTTATCCCTGAAAACTTAAGAGACCTTGATAAAAAAGAAATTAGACATAAAGATGTAATTAATAAAGAAGACATGAAAAAATACATTTTAGAGAAACTAGGTGATTTATAATGGTGAGTGTTCGTGTGCCTGCCACTTCAGCTAATGTTGGATGTGGATTTGATAGCCTTGGTGTAGCTTTGACACTTTACACTACATTTAAATTCGAGAAATTAGACAGTGGGCTTGAATTTGAAGGATTTGAAGAACGTTTTTCAAATAAAAATAACCTAGTATATCAAACATTACTAACTACATTAAAAAAATTAAACAAAGATATTTCTGGTGTTAGAATATCTATCGAAAATGATGTACCAATTAGCCGTGGTTTAGGTAGTAGCTCTACATGTGTAGTAGCCGGAATATACGGTGCGTACTTACTAACTGATACACCTATTGATAAACAAGAAATCTTTACAATAGCTAACGAAATCGAAGGACACCCTGATAATGTTTCACCAGCTATTTTTGGAAGTTTAAGTTCATCTTGTACTACTGATAGTAAAGAAGCGGTAACTGTAAGATACGAGGTTGATGAAAGATTTAACTTCTTAGCATTAATTCCAAACTTCGAAACTTCTACTGAAGAAGCTAGAAAAGTAATGCCAAAAGAAATTAAGCTTCAAGAGGCTATTTACTCAATGTCGCGTATTGGTTCGGTTATTAAGGCATTTGAAACTTATGATCTAGAACTTCTTAAAAAGGTTATGGGAGATAAAATCCACGAACCTTATAGAAAAGAAATAATACATGAATATCACGAAGTTAGAGAAATCTGTGAAAAGATTGATAGTTCAGCATTTTTCATTTCTGGAAGTGGCTCTACATTAATGAATATCGTTAGCGATACTAACAATATTGAAAAAATAAAAACTGAACTTGCTAAATTAAAATACAACTGGCAAGCAATTTTATTAAAAGTTGATAAAGAAGGAACAGTAGTTCTAAATTAATACGTTAAAAATTTTTGAACTTCTTCTTTTATTCCAGAGAGGGAGTTCATTTTGAAATAATTTTATATAAATAAAGGAGAAATTTTATTATGCAAAAATCAAGAGTAGCCGTACTAGGGGCAACAGGAATGGTAGGTCAACGCCTATTAGTATTATTAGAAAATCACCCATACTTCGATGTTGTAAAATTAGCAGCATCACCTCGTTCTGCTGGTAAAAAATATGGAGAACTTATGGAAAGCCGTTGGAAATTAGACCACGCTGTACCTGAATACACTAAAGAATTAGTTGTTGAAGACTTATACAAAATTGACGAAGTTTCTGAAGGAATTGATATGGTATTCTGTGCCATTAACCTTGATAAAGAAGCTTTAATCAAACTTGAAGAAGACTATGCTAAACGTGAAGTAGTTGTTGTTTCTAACAACTCTGCAAACAGAAATAAAGATGATGTACCGATGATTATTCCAGAGATTAACTCTGCTCACCTAGATGTTCTTCCTGCTCAAAAAGAACGTCTTGGAACTAAAAAAGGATTCATCGTTACAAAACCTAACTGTTCAATTCAAAGCTATGTACCTATCTTTGAAGCAATTAAAGAGTACGGTGTTAAAGAAGCATCTATCTGTACATATCAAGCTATCTCAGGAAGCGGAAAAACATTCAACGAATGGCCTGAAATGGTAGAGAACATCATTCCTTATATCGGTGGTGAAGAAGAGAAAAGTGAAAAAGAACCACTTAAAATCTTTGGTAAAGTAGTTGATGGAAAAATCGTTCCAGATGATTCTATGAAACTTTCAGCTCAATGTATTCGTGTTCCAGTTCTTGACGGACACCTTGCTTGTGTATCATTCAATTTAGAAAATGACCCTGGACTAGAAACTTTAGTTGAAAAAATAAAAAACCATGTTCCTGAAATTGCTAAACATGAATTACCACTAGCGCCAACACCATTCATTAAATACTATGAAGAAAACGATCGTCCACAACCAGTACTTGATCGTGATAACGAAAAAGGTATGCAAATAACTGTAGGTCGTCTTCGTGAAGATAACCTATTTGACTACAAATTCGTAGGACTTTCTCATAACACATTACGTGGAGCAGCTGGTGGAGCTGTTTTAACTGCAGAACTAATTAAAAAATTAGGATACTTAGATTAATATTATAAAACAATACTCCAAGAGAATTTCTCTTGGAGTATTGTTTTTATTAGTCTCTTATTTTCTATTTTACTATTTCTCTCAACTCTACTTTTCTATTTTCTTTTAAAGACAATGTACATGCATCAGCAGTCGCAATTGACTCTAGAGCTGCGACACCATTTAATAGTTTTTCATATTCTTTTGATACTTTTTCTCCATTCAAAATATTATGCAAATACAACATTTCTTTATCTATACAGCTTTGTAACCAAAGTGGACAACGTACATTAGGATTTCCATAAGCTATTCCTCCGTCCATTCCTCTACCTGTATAAATAGCCGTTCTATCATCATCTTCTTCTTTTGATTCATGGATTAAGAAATAACTCTCTTTTTCTCCTACTACTCTTAAAGTACCTTTAGTATTATATAAATCTAATTTTATAGCTCCTTTTGTACCTTCTATAAGGACATAATGTTCACCCCATCTAAATGCATTCCCATATTCAAGTACTGCATATCGTTTATTAGAAAATTCCAGATTAACTATTAAGAAATCATCTTCATCACCAAAATTTTCACCGACATGACATACATTTCCACCTATCATAGTTGCTTGCTCCGGTAGACCATCCATAATAAATTGAATACAATCAAGTTCATGAATGTGATGGTATAAGTGTCCTCCAGACTGTAATCGAATTTTTTTCCAAGAAACAGTTTCTTGTTTTTCTTCCCATCCTGTTCTTGCAGCATGACAAAATATTACATCCCCAATTTTCCCTTGCTTAATCAATTCTTTTGCGTGACGTACTCCATTAAAAAAGTTCATAATATGACCTGCCATAAAAATCACATTATTTTCTCGACAAGTTTCAACCATAACCTTACAATCTTCATAAGATAAAGCGATTGGTTTTTCACAAAATACATGTTTACCATTCTTAGCGGCTAATAATACTGGCTCACGATGTAAATTACTCGGTGTTGCGACGATAACACAATCTACCTCATCTAGACCAACCAACTCTTCCAACGACAAACAATTTTTTGCATTAAGCTCCCTAGAAACTTTCTCTCCATTTTCCGGATCAAAAACTGCAGTTACCTTCGCATCTTTTATTTTCTCTAATGAACGAGCTAAGTCTGCACCAAAATAACCTGTTCCAACAATTCCATAATTTGTCATAATAAAATCCTCTTTTCATATTCCTAAACAATTAAGAAATAATATTCTATATCCTTATATTTATTATACAACTTACTAATACAAATTTAAAGATTTATTTTCTGTTCATTTTTAATATAAATTTAAATCTTTAAATGCAAATCTCATATATTTCATTTACTTAACTTAATTTTAAACATAAAAAAACCCTAAGGACACCTCCTTAGGGTTTGGTAATATTTAAATTATTTAACGTCTAGAACTTGTCTACCTTTGTACATACCAGTTTTTCTATCAACACGGTGACCCATTACGTAGTTACCAGTTGTTGCATCGATAGTAATTGATGGTGCAGATAGTTTTTTGTGAGTTCTTCTTTTTCTTTTAGCTGTTTTTGATGTTCTTCTAAAAGGAACTGCCATAGTTAATTTCCTCCAATTATTTTAAATAATTCTTATTGTTCTTTAAATAATCCATTAAGAGCCGCAAATGGTGATTCTTTCTTTTCTTTAACATCAGTTAAAGACTCTTCAGAAATCAATTCCCAGTCGTTACCAGAAACCATCTCTAGCTCTTCTTCATCAGAAGTAGTTATTGGAATATTTAAAATTATAAGCTCATTTACTAAAGGTGTTAAGTCAATATACATATCCATTAAATTAACGTCGAATACCTCTTCGCCTGCAAATACAGACTTATCAACGTATTCTTCTCTCTCTTCAATTTCAAATGGAACAACCACTTCTTTAAGTGTTTTTCCTGAAATCATTTCGAAGCTTCCTTTAATTAATAGATCGGCATAGATTTTATCTTGTCCACCTCGAGTTAATTTTCCACTAACAACAACATCTCTAATATCTTTTAGAGAGTTATCATAGTGTTCTACTTTAACATTTATATTTTCTTCAAAAACAAAAGTATCACTATTATTTTTGAATAACGAAGATCTTAACCATTTCATTAAATATCACCTCATAAACACATTATTTATTATATATCTTTTACTTTAAGATGTCAACAAAAAAAGTTGACTCTTTTTATATTTTTTTTAGTTCATTAAATATTTCAGTATATTCGCTAACGACATTATAAATCCTACAAAAATCGTTAACTTAGCAGTTAACACCATAAATGGCGCCATTGTTGCTTTGTGATTATTAGCACTAAAACCTTTAATTATTTTTATCGCTAAAGGAATAGTAACAAACACCAGTAGATTCCACCATGAAGCATATTTAGTAACTATAAATAAAATATTTAGTAAATATACTACAATAAAGCTAATTTCCATTGTTTTAATCGCATTATTTCTTCCTACTAATATCGCATATGTTCTTCTTCCAGATTCTTTATCATTGTCTAAATCACGGATATTATTCGCTAATAAAATAGCTCCAATCATGATAAATAACGGTAGTGAAACGACAATAATATCAGCATTTACATATCCAGTTTGGAAGTAAAACGATAAAGAAATAATTATTGTCCCCATAAAGAATCCAGAAACAACTTCTCCAAAAGGAGAATAAGCTATGGGATACTTTCCACCTGTATAAAAATATCCAGCAAGCATACATACTAACCCTACTAATAGTACATAAAAACTAGTTATAAAAGTTAGAATTAATCCTAGTATAAAAGCTAGCGCATATAATACCAACGCACCTACCATAACTTCTCTAGAACTTAGATTCCCCTTCACTATCGAACCAGAAATTCCCTCAGAATCAATTTTGTCCAAACCATGCTTATAATCATAGTATTCATTAAACAAGTTGGTTGCTGCTTGAATCAACAGACATGCAAGTAAAAACAAAATAAATTTTAAAATCGAAAACTTAATCTCATATCCTAAAGCATAAGTAGCTCCAAATAAAACTGGTGCTATTGATGCTGGATAACTATGTGGTCTTGTACACATGAAAAATTCTTTTAATTTACTTTTATTCACAATATCCTCCTAGTTATCTTCTTACCTTGAATATTATACCATATTTTGAAGTGCTATGATATTAAATTTCTTTCCTTCTATTTATAATCATTTAGCATAGCGTTTTCATAGATTTGTGATATAATTAAAGAACATAAAACTATTTATTGGAGGCATTTCCTATGAAAATTGCATGGATTGGAACTGGAGTTATGGGCGAAAGTATGGCTGGTCACCTTATGGACGCTGGTCATGAACTTTTCGTCTACAACAGAACAAAGAGTAAAACTGATAACTTAGTAAGTCGTGGAGCTACACTTCTTAATGAAGTAAAAGATGCACCTATATTTGCTGATGTAGTATTTACAATAGTAGGTTATCCTAAAGATGTTGAAGAAGTTTATTTAGGAGAAAATGGACTTATTACGACAGCTAAAAAAGGTCAAGTATTTGTAGATATGACCACTTCTTCCCCTACTCTAGCTGAAAAAATTAGTAATGAATTCCTAAAAATTGGTGCATATGCACTTGATCTTCCAGTAACAGGTGGAGAGGTCGGAGCAAAAAATGCTACTCTATCAATTATGGCTGGTGGAGATAAGAAAGTATTCGAAGAAGTTGTTCTTCCACTAGTTGAAAAACTAGGTAAAAATATTACTTATTTTGGTGAAGCTGGTAAAGGACAATATACAAAACTTGCCAATCAGATCGCAATAGCCACAACTATGATTTCTGTCGCTGAGAGCTTTAAATTCGCAAAAGAAGTCGGTTTAGATTTAGACTCATTCTTTAAAACAGTATCAACAGGCTCAGGTGGAAGCTTCTCAATGACTTCATACGGACCACGTATCTTGAATGAAGATTTCAAACCTGGATTCTTTACTCATCACTTTATTAAAGATATGAAATTAGCTTTAGAAGAATGTGAAAAAATGAACATTAAACTACCTGGTCTTGAAACAGCATATAAAATTTACAACGAATTAGAAGAAGAAGTTCGTAACACAAACGGACCTCAAGCAATTTCTAAATGGTATAAACTATAAAAAGGGAGTGACTCAAAAATCGTGATTTCGTAGAAATCGATTTTGTCGAGTCACCCCCGCACAGTTTATTAGATATCTAAAAAGCTTTTATAAAGCGATTTAGATATCTATAAACCACTGCGTCTATGAGTTATCATATACACTTTTTTAAAATTTACGACCTTTTGGGTCAATCTCATTTTTAATATATATTTTCTCGCCAATTTTTAATACTTTAGAGTTTTTCGCATGTCCGACTTCTTGTGTTTTAGCTACTGCTAAAGAAAATGGAATATACTCTTGAACAAGTTCAAATAGTTCCTCTACAGAAATTTCTTTTTCAATTTTTGTAAAAGTTCCTATTAATAATCCTGAAATTTTATCAAAAACTCCAATCTGCTTTAACTGTGCAAGATGTGTAACCAATCCCTCTATAGAAGTTCCTAATCCTTCGATAAATAGAACCTTATTTTCTACTTCAGGAAAATATCTAGTACCTGCTAGTTTTAGAAAACATCTAATATTTCCTCCGATTACTTCACCTTCTATTCTACTTCCTTGCAGAAATTTCCATTTCACATCAAATAAAGTCTGTTCATTTTTCATAAAAGTATTTTCAACGCTAGTTTTAATTTCTTCACTCTCAATAATATTTAATATTTGATACAAATAATTTACTTCATTCGTTTGACTTCTCAAAACATTTAAGACTGTCGTTAAATCACTATAACCAAAGAAGGGTTTATAATTTCTTTTTATTACATCATAGTCTAAATAATCTAAAATCTCATTTGCAATATCTCCACCAGAAATATCAAAAATTACTTTTATCTCTTTATTTTTATAAAAGGACATTAACTCCTCACCTCGAACTTGTGCTTTTGCTCCGCGTCCAAACTTATCTTTGTAGATATATTTAGTAAAGACAGGCACTAAACCCATCTCTACTAAAATACTTTCTAATCTTTCTAATCTTTCTTTATCTTCAATATTTTTTCCATTAGAACATACTACTAATGCTATTTTATCATTATTATTTAATATCATTATTTACTAATACTCTCTACATAATATTTGAATCTACTCTGTCCACCTTCATATTTTTTGTTATTTAGTCGAAGGACTAACTTGCCTTTATATGAAAGATCACTTACAGAAGTAGAAATTGGAATTGTAATCTTGTCCCCTTCTATTTTCCACATATCAGGCTTACTAGGTCCATTTAAGAATATCGATCCATGCCCTCGATAAGTAGCAAGTACCATTTTATCTTTTTTAAAGAAGATTAACTCCCCTTCTTTTAAAACTTTTGAGTACTTTTCTTCGTTTCCTGTTAAATTATCGTCTATTTCTCTATAAATTAAATGTTGAGAATTTTTTAATTTATTCATTACATACTCTGTATCAACTGTTTCAGATTGTAAAGCATTATATGCGTCCACTATCTCAGTTAATCTGATAGGTATATGATTTAGCATCATCTTATCTACTTTAATATGTTTTTGCGGATCAGAAAATTGTGAAATTATTAATGACGCATCTATATCTTTAGATTTTCCATCTAATATATTTGCTGTAATTTCTGCAAATTTTGAAGCAACTTCCTTATTATGCTCTGTGTTCTTAATATCTAATTTTTTCCAAGTTAAATCTGGTTTTTTATACTTTGAAGTAACCTCTTCAGATTTCTCACCTGTATTCTCTACTTTTCCATCTTTAACTTTGTACACTCCAATAATTTCATCTACTTTTTCAAACTTAAATTTATTATAATAGCCACCTTGTTTAAATATGATTCTATCTTCATTTCCTTCTTTTTCTACTGCATAACTTATAGTTGGTGAAAATTGTTTCAACTCTGATAGAACAGCATCCGAAAGTTTTAATTCAGAATTTAAAGCATCCAAATCATTAAATGTTGATAGTTTTTCGATAATAATTGTAGTTTCTTTACTAATTTGTTTCCCATCTACACTTCCTAAATTTTGACTATTATTTACTTGAACTTTATTTTTTAACATATCATAATTTATAAGACCATATGTACACAATATCGCTAAAATTAGTATTGCGCCATAACCTAATATATATTTTATTTTCTTATTCATACGCTTCAAATTCCTTATTTCTCTTTATATATATGAAAAGACAGGAATAAATCCCATCCTTTCAATTATTTTTTTAAAATATTAATTATCTGTTCGACTTTCAATATAGTATTTAGAACGGCTTTGACCGCCTTCATATTTTTTATTATTTAGGCGAAAAACCATTTGTCCTTTAATTTTTCCACCTTCAAAATTGTTTATTAATGGAATTATTATTCTATCCCCTTCTTCAATCCATTTATCTGGTGTTGTTAAGGTCATTCCCATAGCACCACCAATTCCGCCAAATGCTGCTAGATACATTTTATCTTTTTTGAAGTAAATAACCTCTCCATTACCGATACTCTTATTATACTTAGATTCATTACCTTTATAGCTATCATCAACTTCTCTATACTTAGCTTGTTTTAGTGCAGAAACTTTTTTATAAACCTGATCTGCATTAAATATATCCGGTGATGCAGCATTATACATATCAGTGATTTCTGCCAATGACATTGGTACAATAGTAAGTCCTAATTGAGCATCTCTAACATGCTTACTAAAATCAGATGAATATGCAAAAATACCTAACATATTATCTAATCCACCACCTAGACCAACAGCAAAGTACTTATCAGCAATTGCCTTTGCAGCACCTTTGTCATGCTCTTTATTATCTAAATTTAAATTATTCCATTTTAATTTATCATTATTATTAATTTTAGAACTAATTTTTCCTAAATCATCACCTGTTGATGTTAATTTTCCACCATCAACCTTATAAGAACCGATAATTTCATTAATTCCATTGACCTTGCGATCTGCTAAATATCCACCTAAACGGAAATAAATTTTATCATAACCTTCACTATTATCAACCGTATAATAAACAGATGGTGCATACTTTTTAAGTATATCAACAACTGATTGAGATAAATGTAATTCTGAATTAAGTGCATCAATATCATTTAAAGAAGATATTTTCTCAATAATTATCGTTGTCTCTTTATCTAATTTTTTCCCATCTACACTACCTAAGTTCTCACTATTGTTGGAAGTTGAATTTTCGCGCATTTCTTCGTATTTGATAATCCCAAATACACATATTACCGCTGCAATAAATATAGCAACAAAACCTAATAAATATTTCATTCCTTTATTCATATCTTTTCTCTTTTCCTTAATTGTTTTCTCTATCAAATGTAGGAACATAGAAGTGCCTTCCTTCTAAACCAAACAATTTATCACTAAATGTACCTGGTTCTACATTCGCTAAATTTTTCTCAAACATCATCATTCTTGCATCAATATTATCGATAAAATGAATAATCTCCGCCTCTTTTATCATTGGTAATTTTGGTGAGCCAAATTCATACTTACCATGATGAGCAAGAATCATATGTCTTAACAATGTAATTTCTTCAGCTTCAATACCAAGTTTATCAGCCATTCGAGCTACTTCATCACTCATAATAACAATATGCCCTAGAAGCTCTCCCTCTAATGTGTAAGTAGTACCTACAGGTCCACTTAACTCAATAGTTTTTCCTAAATCATGTAAAATAATTCCACTATATAATAAATCTTTATTCAGTGATGGATAAATAGCTACTAAAGCTTTTGCTATTTTCAACATTGTAGTAGTATGATAAATTAATCCCGAATAAAAATCGTGGTGCATCGACTTAGCCGCAGGATAACTAACAAATTGTTTTTTATATTTATTTAACAATTCAATAGTAACTGTTCTTAAATTATCATTTCCGATTTCTTTTAAGAAATAATTCAATTCATTTATCATTACATCTTTTGGTACTGGTGCGATTTGAATATAATCTTGAATATCTATATTATCTTCATCAGTAGCCATTCTATAGTTTCTGATTTTTAGTTGTAATTTTCCACGATAATCTAGTAAAGTTCCTTCTACATAAATCATCTTACCAGCTTTTAAATTTTCACTATCTTCTTCTTTAACTTCCCAGATTTTACCATCAATACTTCCTGTTTTATCTTTTAGATAAAGTGTTAAGTACGCTTTCCCACTTGTTGAAATTCCACGTACTACATTATCCAATAATAAAAACATACTAATCTCTTGATCAGTTTTAAACTCATTTATGAACATTTCCTCACTCCTTCTTTCTAGTATATTCTTTATTTCATATTATATTTTACTTTGTATTAGAAAAAAATTCAAATAAATATGGTAATTTAGTTAATAAAACACAAAAAACTCAGGATTTCAATAGTAAATTCAAAACTAAACTTTATATTAATTTTTGAATCTCCAATCTCTATCCTGAGTATGTTAATTATTAATCAAAAAGATCTTTTGCTTTTCTACTAACTTTGTCTAAAAAGCTTTCATCTTCTTCAACTTTTTCATTATTTAATTTAGCAAGTTCTAGGTATAACTCACGTTCTTTAGTTGACAGATTTTTAGGAATTTCAATAGATACCACGATAAAGTGATCTCCTTGTCCATGCCCCATTACACTCTTAACACCTTTACCTGCCAAACGGAATTTACGTCCGTGTTGTGTTCCTGCTGGAACGTTCAATTCAATCTCACCTGTTAAAGTACGTACATCCAGTTTTGTACCAAGAGCAGCCTGTGCTGGAGAAAGTTTCAATTCTGTATAGACATCATCACCTTCTCTGTGGAAATATGAATCCTCAGCAACGATTACTTCTATGAATAAATCACCTGCTGGACCACCATTTTCTCCTGCTCCACCTTTTCCACGAAGGCGAACACGTTGTCCTGAACTGATTCCTTCTGGAATTTCTATTTCGTATTCTACTTCACGATTATTATATCCTTTACCGAAACAGTGTGCACATTTATCTTTTATGATTTTACCACGTCCTTGACATTCAGAACATGTACGTTGACTTTGCATACGTCCGAATGGAGTATCTTGGATTACGGCTTCTTGTCCACTACCATTACATCTGTGACAAGTGTTTACAGATGAAGAATCTTTCGCACCGCTTCCGTGACAGTGATCACATTCTACATCTTTACGAATTTTAATAGTTTTTTTCGTACCGAATACAGCATCTTCAAAGCTTATACGAATTCGGTGTAATAAGTCTTCTCCTTGACGAGGGGCATTTGGATTACGACGCGCTCCTCCACCTCCGAAGAAACTTGAGAAAATATCTCCAAGGTCATCAAAACCACCTGAGAATCCAGAGAAGCCTCCACCGAAACCACCAAAGCCACCATGACCTGCTCCACCTTCAAACGCTGCATGACCAAATTGATCATATTGAGCTTTTTTAGTATCGTCACTTAGCACTTCGTAAGCTTCTGTAATTTCTTTAAATTTATCTTCAGCACCTGGCTCTTTGTTGATATCTGGGTGATATTGTTTTGATAATTTACGATATGCTTTTTTTATCTCAGCTGCACTTGCGCTTTTACTTACGCCAAGTACCTCATAATAATCTCTTTTAGCCATCTTAATCTCTCCTATAATTAATTATTTAACAAAGGGCTAGCGCATAACGCTACCAGCCCTTAGACTATTTATTTAATTATTTTTTCTCAGTGAAGTCTGCATCGATTGTGTCATCATCGTTATTAGATGAAGTTGCTCCTGCGTCTGCACCTTGAGCTCCAGCCGCTGCGTTAGCTTGTTCGTAAAGTTTCATAGTCATTTCTTGAACAGCTTTGTTTAATTCATCTTTAGCAGCTTTAATTTCTTCAAAGTTATTGTTTTTAATAGCTTCTTTTAATGTATCATTTTTAGCTTTAATGTTATCTAATAAGCTTTGGTCTACTTTATCTTTAGCTTCTTCTAATGCTTTATCTGCTTGGAATGAAAGTTGATCAGCTTCGTTACGGACATCAGCTTCTTCTTTACGTTTAGCATCTGCATCTGCGTTAGCTTCCGCTTCTTTAACCATTCTATCGATATCAGCATCAGTTAATGAGCTACTTGATTCAATAGTGATTTTTTGTTGTTTTTGAGTTCCAAGATCTTTAGCAGTAACATTTACAATACCATTTTTATCGATATCGAATGTAACTTCGATTTGAGGTACTCCACGTGGTGCTGGTGGTATATCTGAAAGTTGGAATCTTCCAAGAGTTTTGTTATCAGTTGCCATTGGGCGTTCACCTTGTAATACGTGGATATCTACTGCTGGTTGGTTATCTGCAGCTGTAGAGAATACTTGTGATTTAGATGTTGGGATTGTTGTATTTCTTGGAATTAATACTGTCATAACTGATCCCATTGTTTCAATACCTAATGATAATGGAGTTACGTCTAGTAATACTACATCTTTAACATCTCCTGTGATTACTCCACCTTGGATAGCAGCACCCATCGCTACTACTTCATCAGGGTTTACTCCTTTATGAGGCTCTTTATCCATTTCTTTTTTAACAGCTTCTTGTACTGCTGGAATACGAGTAGATCCACCAACTAAGATTACTTGATCAATTTCACTTGGGTTTAGTCCAGCATCTTTAAGTGCTTGACGAGTTGGGATTAATGTTCTTTCTACTAAGCTGTGAGTAAGCTCATCGAATTTAGCGCGAGTTAGTGTGTTTTCTAAGTGAACTGGCCCGTTAGCTCCAGCTGAGATGAATGGTAATGAAATTTGAGTTGAAGTTACACCAGATAAATCTTTTTTAGCTTTTTCTGCTGCATCTTTAAGACGTTGCATTGCCATTTTATCTTGTGATAAATCGATAGCTTGTTCTTTTTTGAATTCTTCTACAAGGTAGTCGATAATAGCTTGGTCAAAATCATCTCCACCTAGTAAGTTATCTCCTGATGTAGCAAGTACTTCGAATACTCCATCTCCTAATTCTAAGATAGATACGTCGAATGTACCACCACCAAGGTCAAATACTAATACTTTTTGATCTACATCTGTTTTTTCTAATCCGTATGCTAATGCTGCTGCAGTAGGTTCGTTAATGATACGTTCTACTTCTAATCCAGCGATTTTACCTGCATCTTTTGTTGCTTGACGTTGAGCGTCATTGAAGTATGCTGGTACTGTAATAACAGCTTTAGTTACTTTTTCACCTAGGTAAGCTTCAGCAGTTGCTTTTAAGTTTTGTAAGATCATTGCTGAGATTTCTTGTGGTGAGTATTTTTTACCATTTACATCTTCTTTGTAATCTGTTCCCATATGACGTTTGATAGAAATTACTGTGTTAGGATTAGTAATTGCTTGACGTTTTGCTACTTCCCCTACTTGAATTTCGTCACCTTTAAATGCTACTACAGAAGGTGTAGTTCTGTTACCTTCTGGGTTAGGGATTACTTTAGCTTCCCCACCTTCTAATACTGATACACATGAGTTAGTTGTTCCTAAGTCGATACCTATAATTTTTGACATATTCTTGTCCTCCTTAAATTTATAATAACTATATTTTCAAATTTATTTGTTAAAATGATTTTCCACTCTAACAAAGTCTAATATTACTTTTTTATCTACGAAGTCGATACTTTCAAATCATTTCGTCACTTCGTTCCTTATTCTTTGAGTAAATATCTGCGCAGTGGCTACGCCCCAATCATTTCGTTGCTACGCTCCTCATTCTTGGTGTAGCTGCGCGATTCTTATTCCTAACTTTTTTCTTCACCTTCTAGGTTTGAAAAAACTAAGGAGTAAGAATTACGAGTTTACTTTCACCATTGCTGGTCTGATTACTCTATCTTTTAGTTTGTAACCTTTTTGGAATGTATCTAAGATTACTCCGCTTTCTTTATCACTCTCTTCTCCTTGCATTACTGCGTGGTGGAAGTTTGGATCGAACTGAGCATTTTCAGTTTCCACCAGTTCAACACCTTCTGATTTAAGCGCTGCTTGTAATCCTTCATATACCATTTGTACACCTTTTAGAACTGTTTGTACTTCTTCGTTAGTTGACTCAACTTGTAAAGCACGTTCTAAGTTATCTAAACTTGGTAAGATTTCTGTAATCACTTTTTGACTCTTATAAGCATTTATAGTATCAATTTCTTGATTTTTACGTCGTTTAAAGTTTTCAAATTCTGCGTAAAGACGTAAGTATTTATCTTCTGACGCTTTTACTTCTTCTTGCAGTTTTTCAATTTGTTCTTGTAATAACTCTTCTGCAGTTTTTTCAACTACTTCTTCTGAATCTGTCGTTGTTTCAGTTTCAACAGTTTCTTCTGTTGTTACTTCTTCTTGTAGAGTTTCTTTTTGTTCTTCAGTAGCCATCTCTACCTCCTAATTATTTTAAATTATTATTTAAATTATCACGAACACAAGCTATAAGTGTCATGATTTTTGAATAGTCCATTCTCTTTGGTCCGAATACGGCTATTACACCTTGACCTTTAGATGTGTTATAACTACTAGACACTAATGAAAGATCATCTATATTCCCAAGCTTAAGCTCAGTTCCTATTTTAATAGATGGTTTGTCTGTTACTTCATTATTATCTAAAAGCTCGACTATCTTATCATCTTCTAAGAGCGATACTACTTCTTTTAATTTTTCTACATTGTCTATATCGGGTTGTTTAAGTAAATTGTACTTACCCCCTAATGCTATAGTCTTTTTAATTTTATTTTGCAACAATCTATTTAAAGCCACCACTATCATATCGTAGTTGTTAACTTTGTTCTTTAAATATTTTTCTAACTCACCGTGAATCATTACGTGAGCTGTTGCCATATCTACATCATAAAAGTAGCTTTGTAGAAGTTTATTAATCTCGGCTATATCCTCTGCAGTGAAATCCGCATCAAGTTTATAGTTTTGTTGGAATACTTCTCCTATGTTTGTTACTAATATAACGAGAATGCTACGACTACTTAGAAGAATAACCTCTATCTTATTAATACGCCTATCCGTTTTTGTCGGGGCTAGTATCACC
This sequence comes from Gemella sp., assembly GCF_057272915.1. NCBI lineage: Bacteria > Bacillati > Bacillota > Bacilli > Caryophanales > Gemellaceae > Gemella > Gemella sp. The sequence continues at coordinate 77,198 of NZ_DBHIUF010000003.1, read as the reverse complement.
GCCGTACAATCCGTTAAGTCCGATAGTACTATTGCATTTTTTTCTAGATAATTATTTTCCGAGACTATATCATCACCAGAGAGTTGTTTAAGTTTTTCATTCTCACTATTTGATAATTCATAATCTTTTTTTATGTAATCTACATAATAGCGATAACCTTTTTCCGAAGGTACTCTACCTGATGAAATATGAGTCTTTTTAATCAATCCTTCTTTTTCTAGTTTACTCATATCATTTCTTATCGTTGCCGAACTGAAATCAATATTTTGAGCAATTTGCTTAGAACCTACAGGTTGATTAGTCGTAATAAAATTTTCAACTATAGATTGAAGAATGAGTACTTGTCTATCTATTAACATCGTCATCACCTATTCTCCAATTTTGTGTTTTAGCACTCTAAGTATCTGACTGCTAATCACATATATAATAATATCATTAAGGTCAAAATAAGTCAATAGATTTTTATAATTTTTTTGACTTTTTTTGACCTTTTATTTTACTATTCTACTTACCCTTGATACAATCGCATTTCTAAGAACAATTTTTGATAAAAAATTCAACTAATTATTTCGGATTATTGCTACATAATATTGAAAATAAAATAATAATCTGTAGATGAAGCAACTTATAGCAAGAATTTCTTACCTAATTTCTAAATGTATATTTAATCAAAAAGTATTATAATTTGTTCCTACCTTCCTTGTATCTTCAATAAAATTCTTGTATAATAAGTAAACGAAAGAAGTTATTAGAGGTAAAAATTTTGGAACTTATTGAACTTAGAAAAGAACTCGAAGAAATTAACAAAAAAATAACGGAATTTAAAACTTCATTAAAAATAGAAGATAAAACTGAACGAGTTGCTGAAATTGAAAATATGATGCTAGAAGCTGATTTTTGGAATGATAGCGAAGCAGCTAGTCTACTAGTTACCGAATCAAAAAGTATAAAAAAAGAACTTGATGAATTTAGTGAAATGATAGACTATTTAGAGCACTCTGAAGAGATGGTTGAATTTCTAAAAGATGAAGATGATGAAGAAATTTATCAAGATTTACTAGAAACAGTAGTCAATCTAAAATCAAGTGTCGAAGATTTTAGCTTCAGATTATTATTCTCAGAAGAATATGATAACAACACTGCTATACTTGAAATACATGCCGGTGCTGGTGGAACTGATGCAACAGACTGGTCAGAATTAATGTTACGTATGTATGAAAGGTTTTTCACAAAACAAGGATTAAAATACAGCTACTTAAACTATCAATCTGGTGATATCACTGGGGTTAAATCAGCAACTATAAAAATTGAAGGTGATTTTGCCTATGGCCTATTAAAAGGAGAAAAAGGTGTTCACCGAGTTGTACGTATCTCACCTTTCGATCCGTCTGGTAAAAGACATACGTCGTTCGCTTCAATCGATGTAATTCCAGAATTTAATGAAGATGAGATTAATATAGAAATTAATAATGAAGATTTAAAAATTGATACTTACCGAGCTCAAGGTGCTGGTGGTCAACATATTAATACTACTGACTCTGCCGTTCGTATCACGCACATTCCTACAGGTATCGTCGTTCAATCACAATCCGAACGTAGCCAGATACAAAATAAAGATGCCGCAATGAAAAACTTAAAATCAAAACTTCATCAACTTGAACTAGAAGAAAAAGAAAAAGAATTAGCAGCGATCCGTGGTGAACAAAAAGATATCGGTTGGGGATCACAAATTCGTTCTTATGTATTTACTCCATATACAATGGTAAAAGATCACAGAACAAACCATGAAGTATCTACAGTAGATAAAGTAATGGATGGCGAGATTATTGATTTTATCGATGCTTATCTACATTACAATATTAAAGAAAAAGAAGTATTATAGACAAATACACGTAAGACACTTAAATTGCCTTACGTGTATTTATTTCTATATTTAAATTATAGTTTTTCGTATTCAGCAGGAACATCAAATGGATTTTCTTTATTAATATGATCGTAGAACATAACTCCATTTAAGTGATCAATTTCATGTTGGAAACAAATTGCTGGTAAGTCTGTTAAAGTTAAAGTAACTTTCTCATCATTTTCATTATAACCAACCACTTTAATTTTTGAATAACGAGGAACATATCCCTTAATATCTTTATCTACAGATAAACACCCTTCTCCACCAGCTAAGTAACATTTTGCTGCTGAGTTCGAAATAATTTTTGGATTATATAAAGCATAAGAAACTGTATTCTCAGGATATTCTTCATCTGGAATATGTACTGCAATCATTCTTTTCGAAACATTAATCTGAGGTGCTGCTAAGCCTATACCAGGCTTTAATCCTAATTTTTCTGCTTTTTCATCATCTTGAGATGCTATAACATATTCTAATAATCCACGTAAAGTGGCTTTATCCTCTTCTGAAATCGGACTTTTAACCTCTTCAGCACGAGCTCTAAGAGTTGTATGTGGATCAATAATTATATCTTTAGTTGTAATCAAATCTTTTCTCCTTTATTTCTAATTATTTTTTCGGCATCTAAATATATATTTAATTATTTCATAAATATCTCAGAATGTCAAAGGTCAAAGTTTCCTATCCGACATTTTTTTAAGAGTTTTATTTTACATAAAATATCCCTTTAATTTTCTATCTTTATTTTTGAATTTTCTGAAAGTTATTTTTGTATTTTTATTTATTTCATGTTATCATAGTATTATTGATAATTTATAAATAAACTTTTTAGGAGGGTGTATTATGACTTTTGAAAATTACCAATATACAAGACCAAATACAAATCAAATAAAAGAACAATTAGAAACATTAAGAGAAAAATTAACTTCGGCAAGTAACGTTGAAGAAACTTTAGAAGTTTTCAACGAATATAATAAACTTCGAGATAATGTAAGTACTATGGCACAATTATCAGAGATTCGTGTAACAATCGATACTACAGATAAATTTTATGAAGCTGAACAAGAATTTTGGGATGAATTCGGTCCTGAATTAGATTCACTTTACAGCAAATTCGATGAGGCAATCTTCAATTCAAAATTTAAAGAAGAACTAAAAAAAGAAATCGGAGAACATTACTTCAATCTAATTGAAACTTCTCTAAAAGTATTCAGCGATGAAATCATTGAAGATTTAAAAGAAGAAAACAAACTTTCTTCAGAATATACAAAACTAACTTCAAGTGCTAAAATTCCATTTGATGGTGGAGAACACAACTTAAGTGGCATGGCTAAATATACACAAGATGCTAACCGTGAAACTCGTCTATTAGCAAACCAAGCTGTAGCTAGATTCTTTAAAGAAAACTTAGAGCAATACGATAGTATCTATGACCGTATGATTAAAGTTCGTACACGTATCGCAAAAAAACTTGGTTTCGAAAACTTCGTAGAAGTTGCTTACCTACGCTTACGTAGGACTGACTACAACGCAAAAGATGTAGCAAACTACAGAAAACAAATTTTTGAGGAAATCGTACCTGTTGTTGAAGAACTAAAAAAAGCTCAAGCTAACCGTCTAGGGCTTGAAAAACTTTCATTCCACGATGAAGGTGTAACATTCAAATCAGGTAACCCTACTCCAAAAGGAGATCGTCCAACACTTGTTGATTACGCAAAAACAATGTATAAAGAATTATCACCTGAAACTGATGAATTCTTCACATTTATGACTGAAAATAACTTATTAGACTTAGACACAAAACCAGGAAAAGCTGGTGGTGGTTACTGTACATTTATTCCAAATTACAAAGCACCGTTTATCTTCGCTAACTTTAACCAAACACCTCATGACGTTACAGTATTAACACATGAAGCTGGACATGCTTTCCAAGTTTTCCAAAGTAGATATCACATGCCAGATTATGTTTGGCCAACATACGAAGCTTGCGAAATTCACTCAATGAGTATGGAATTTTTAACTTGGCCTTGGATGAACCTATTCTTCAAAGATGAAACAGAGAAATTCAAATACTACCACATGGCAACATCAATCAAATTCTTACCTTATGGAGTTACTGTTGATGAATTCCAACACGAAGTATACGAAAATCCAGAACTAACTCCAAAAGAACGTCGCATGAAATGGTTAGAAATCGAAAGAAAATACTTACCATCTCGTTACTATGAAGATATTCCAGAACTTGATGAAGGTCTATTCTTCTACAGACAAGGCCACTTATTCGGTGCACCATTCTACTACATCGACTACACTCTAGCTCAAGTTTGCGCCTTCCAATTCTGGAAAAAAGCTAACGAAAATAGAGAAAATGCATGGAAAGAATACCTATACCTGTGTAAACTTGGTGGAACTAAACCATTCTTAGAGTTAGTTAAAGAAGCCAACTTAGAAAATCCATTCGAAGATGGAACTATTTCTAATATTGTACCAGAACTAAAAAAATACATTGACTCTGTTGATGCAACAAAATTCTAGTAACGTTAAAGGCGAGTAAATCTCGTCTTTAACTTTATAGAAGTATTTTTTTAATATTAGGAGGATAAAATATGAAAGAAAAAAAGATAGCAGCATTTTTTGATATTGACGGAACTCTTTATAGAGATTCTCTAATGACAGAACATTTTAAAAAATTAATAAAATATGAAGTTGTAGATGAAAAATATTGGTTAAATGGTGTAAAAGATAGTTACATTAACTGGGATAAGAGATTCAAAGACTATGATAACTACCTTTTCGGCGTTTCTGAAGCTTATGTACAAGCAATTACAGGTCTTCATAAAAAATATATCGACTTCGCAACAGAACAAGTTATGAAACTTAAAGCGGATCGTGTCTATAAATTCACAAGAAATATTATAGAAAAACACAAGAAAAACGGACACCTAATCATCTTCATTTCAGGAAGTCCTGACTACCTTGTAGAAGCGATGGGTAAAAAACACCATGCATTTTTAGCTATAGGTAGTAAATACATTATAGAAGATGAAAAATTCACAGGTGAAGTAATTCCAATGTGGGATGCTGATAGTAAAAATAAAACTATCGACAAATTAGTCGAAGAATACAACATTGATCTTGACAAATCTTTCGCTTATGGGGACACTAATGGTGATTACAACATGTTAAGACGTGTTGGAAATCCTGTTGCCATGAACCCAAGTCGTGAATTACTAAGTAAAATTAAAGAAAATAAAGAACTATCTGAAAAAGCTACTATTCTAATCGAACGCAAAGACGTTATATATAAAACAAAAGCTAATATAGATATAGTAGAAATATAAAAAAAGGGAGTGACTCGACAAAATCTTGTTTCTTAAGAAATCACGATTTTATCAAGTCACTCCCGCAAAGTTTATTAGATATCTAAAAAGCTTTTATAAAGCGAATTTAGATATCAATAAACCGCTGCGTCTATGAGTTATCATATACACGGACTTTTGGGGCAGCACCTTTCTTTACTCATTAAATACTAAGTATTATATAAGAATTCAAAACCTTCTTCACTATTAAGATTAACTCCAGAAACTAATCTATTTCCAACTTTTTTATAAAGTTGAGGTTGAGTAGTAAAAGTTAGTTTACTTCCATCTTCCTTAATAATTTTAAAACTCTTGCCATTCACAGACCATTCAATTGATGCTCCCTCATATTTTTTAAGAAGGTACCCTTTATATCGATTAACAAGATCAGAACTCATTTTTCTCGCTCCTTCTTCATCCATTGCTCCACCTATTCCTTGAGCATCAGCTGGCAATGAATTGCTATCATTTAACAATGCAGGATTCGGACCTCCCAACTCAACATCAGATCGATTTTTTTTGCGTTCTTTCTCTCTTGCTTTGTCAGCAAGTTCCTTAGCCTTTTGTGCAGCTTCCTGAGCTTTTTCATAAAGTTTAGTACCTACATCACTTAACAGTTGTTTTAGACTATTATTATTAAACTTATATTTTTCTAAAATTTGAGATAAATCTTTACTAAAATTAGCATCAGTCTTAATATTTTTTATCTCTTCTTCTGCTTTCTTATAATTTTCTATATCAGCATTTAACCAGTTAATAGCAGCTGAAAAGTTTGAATTTGTATCAAGTTTTTTAGCTCTATCTAGACTATCTTTTGCTTCGTCAACCTTTTTATCATTTAGACTAATAGACGTATTTCTAACCTCTTTAGCAACTTTTATATCAGTCTTGATAGTTGGAATAACCTTTTGAGCAACATCAGTAGTTAGAGTCTCCAAGCCTTTCGCTCCTGCTTCGAAATCATGACTGATATTAATCATATCAACATATTTTTGATACTCTTCTTTTACCTTCTTATCCTTTCCACTACCAAACATAAAATAATAAGCTGTAGCACAAATAATAAGCGCAACTATAATACTCGAAAATATAGCAATACTTTTTTTCATATATATTCTCCTGTTATCTAAAATCTCTCCACTCTTCGCTGACTATAGAATTATTATCTCATAGAAAATCGTATTTTACTAGAAATAAATTAATATAATAGATTTATCCTTTATTTATTAGCAAGCATATCAATTACATATAAAAGAAAACTGCTGACTCCTACATCTTTGCAGTAGTCAACAGCTTTAAATCTATAATTGTAATTTATTTTATTTTTCAGAATCTTTCCACACAAATAATGCTCCAACACTATTAATAATGTAGAAAATATATTTACCAACATTGGCGAAGTTTCCTTGAACTACTGCTTTTATAAGTTGAACAATATTATATAGTAACCAGAATGGCCATTGTGTAGTTAGCTTAAATGTATTTAATCCATTACCCATTAATGAGAATGCAAATGCAATTGTAGTAATATATGCAAGAGTACTCATCTTACCATGATATCCAATGTAATTTGTAGCATATGAGAATACAAATGAAAGAATCGCAATTGCTGTTAATACTGTATATAATTTTGCTTTAGACATTGTATTTGGCTTATCTGTAGATTTATTCCATACATAAATCGCACCTAGATAGATTAAAAATGTTACAGGATATGTGATAATCGCAGCCTTATTACCTAAAATATAGTCAATAACCCCTGATAATACAGCATTGATGATACCTAAGTAGTTCCCAAGTTTACTTAATTTTCCTGTAAATCTCGTAGATAACATTGAGATACCGACATTAATTACAGAAATAAGTCCAAATGGCACAAGTGCAGTCCATGGACCCCAATCAACAAATTTATCTAATCTCGTTGCTAAATAACCTGATGCGATAGCAATACTAATTACTAAAACAACCCCTAGTAAATCAAACCATTTTGATATTGCGAATATTTTTAATTTTTTTTTCATAAAGCCTTTTATTCCTTTTTAAAAGTACCGCATTAAATTAATGCAATCTTAATTTTTTAGGTTCTTAGTAGCTTTTTTATATCGCTTACTAAAAATCTACTTTCATTATACACCAAACATTTTCCACTTTCAATCGATTAATTTCATATTTTCACTAGACTATTATATAATATAAATATTTTTTTAAAATAAATTGCTATAATTCTTTTGATTTAATCAGCTAGTCTGCTATATAAAAGTAGTTAGCCCGAGAGTCTTAAATTTTAAAAAAGTGTATACGCGGTGGTTTATTGATATCTAAATTTGCTTTATAAAAGCTTTTTATATATCTAATAAACTGTGCAGAGGGGCCTCAACAAAATCTTGTTTCTTCGAAATCACGATTTTTAAGTTACTCCCAAAAAAAATTATTCACCTTGTAAAATTTTTCTTTTTTATTTATTTTGTTTCTTATCACTTTACTTTCTAACTGATAATGATTATAATTTATAATAGATTAAATTGAAAGTGAGTATATTTATTAATGAAGAAAAACAAATTACTTATGGCACTAATAGCTGGAACTATCGTAATTAGCGGATGTGCTTCTAAAACAGAGAAGAAAGAAGAAAACAAAACTGCTCAAGTTGACACTTCTAAAGGTACAAAAGAGCAACTTAAACAAGCTACTGACCTTTATAAAAAATTCGTAGAAAACCAAGTAGATACTCTACTTAAAGATACTGAAAAATTCGCTGAAACTATTAAAGCTGGAAATCTTGAAGAAGCTAAAAAACAATATCCAGTTATTCGTATGGCGTATGAACGTTCAGAACCCATCGCAGAAAGTTTTGGTGAACTAGATGTAAATATCGACTTCCGTCTTGCTGACTACTTAGAAGAAAACAAAACAGAAGAAGGATGGCGCGGATTCCACAGAATTGAAAAAATTATGTGGGAACAAAATACTACTAAAGGTACTGAACAATATGCAGAACAACTAGTAAAAGACATTAAAGAATTAAAAGCTAAAGTTGCTACTGTTGAAGTTACTCCTGATTTAATGGTAACTGGGGCTGTTGACTTACTTAACGAAGTTGCAACACAAAAAATCACAGGAGAAGAAGAAATTTACTCTCACACTGACCTATACGACTTTAAAGCTAACATCGAAGGTGCTGAAGAAATCTTCAAAATTTTCAAACCTTTAATCGAGAAAAAAGATAGTAAATTAGCTAAAGATTTAACTGAAAAATTTGCTACAATTAATAGCTTATTAGATAAATATAAAACTGATGAAAAACACTACAAACTATATACTGACCTAACAAAAGAAAATACTAAAGAACTTTCTGAAGCAGTAACAAAATTAGGAGAACCACTTTCTCAAATGGGTGTAATTTTAGACGAAGAGGCTAAGTAATTATGGAAGAATCTGGTAAAAAATGGACTGATAAAAAAATAACAAGGCGTGATTTCCTGAAAAAAGCAGGAATGACTGGAGCCGGTGCTGTTGTCGGAGCTTCTGCTCTTGGTGGATTTTTCGCAAACAAAGCTGAGAACAACCGAGCTATCGCTGATGGTGAAGAAAAAATCAGTTTCTATGGAAAGCACCAAGCTGGGATTACTACTCTTATGCAAAAATGTGTTTATTTTGTCGTGCTAGATTTACACTCTACTAAGCGTGATGATGTAATCGACATGTTTAAGGAATGGACTAAATATAGTGAAAAATTAATGAACGGTGAACTAGTTGAACCTGCTCTTAAAAACCATTATTTACCACCAAAAGACACTGGAGAAACGGTAGGGTTAAATCCCTATCGTTTAACTCTGACATTTGGGGTTAGTCCAAGTTTCTTAAAAAAAATGAACTTAGAGAATAAAAGTCTTGAAGAATTTAAAGACTTACCTCCTTTCGCTAGAGAACAATTAAAAGAAAAATATACAGGTGGAGATATTTGTATCCAAGCATGTGCAGATGATGAACAGGTAGCCTTCCACGCAGTACGTAACCTAGTTAGAAAAGCTCGCTCTACTGTAACTATGAAATGGAGCCAATCAGGTTTTGCCGCTATTGGTAATCGTCTTGAAACACCACGTAATCTTTTCGGATTTAAAGACGGTACTGCTAATGCAACTAAAGAAGACCAATTTGATAAAATTGTATGGTACGATAAGGACAACTGGATGAAAGATGGTAGCTACATGGCTGTAAGACGTATACAAATGCACCTTGAGACATGGGATAGAACAAGTCTAAATGAACAGGAAAATACCTTCGGAAGATATAAAGATAGTGGTGCTCCTTTCGGAGAAACTGATGAATTTGCACCAATTGATCCTAATAAAAAAGGTCCAGATGGCAAGCCTTTAATTCCTGTAACTTCTCATGTCCACTTAGCACATAAACCTGGTGTAGAATTATTAAGACGTTCTTATTCTTATTCAGACGGTATAAATGAAACTACTGGACAATTCGACTCTGGTCTACTATTTATCTCATTCCAAAAAGATCCAAAACAATTTATAACTATCCAGAATAGTCTAGGAAATGAAGATAAGATGAATGAATATATAACTCATATCGGTAGCGGTCTATTTGCATGTTTTGGAGGAATTAAGGAGGGAGAATATATTGGCAAAAAACTATTTGACTAAAATATTTTTAGCGTTTATCGTTCTTTTCAGTTTTAGCTCTCCATTTTTAAAAACTATTGTAGCAAAAGAATCATATAGTAATCTTTTTATTAAAATTACCGACGCTAACACTGCAATAAAAAATAACGAACAAGATAAAGCTAAAAAATTAATTGAAGAATTTAAAACAGAGTTTGAAGCAACGAAAAATTCAGATTCTGAAGCTGGAAAAAAAGTTAAACAAACATTAAAATCAAATGATATCAATGAAGAGCAACTAAGAGAGCTATCAACTACCCTACTTGCTTTTGAAAATGAACAAAATCCTTTAGACATTGAAGCCGAAAAAAAAGCATTTAAAACGAAACTTTACCCTGCTTTCGATAAATTAGAAAAAGCAATCGACACTAAAGATGTTGAAACTATGAAAGCAGAATATGTTAAATACAATGCTGCATGGGTACGTAATGAAGGTATCGTAAGAACACTTGAACCTGCTTACTACGGGAAAGTGGAAACAACAATGTCATTTCTACGTAGTTCTATGGAGATTGAACCTTATGACTATCAAACTACAAAATTATATTTAACTGATTTAAAAACTTATCTAGATGATTTCCTTGCTGGGAAAAAACTCGAACAAAATTCTGATGTTAAATCTCTCGAACAAGGGATAAAACTTCTTGAAGATAGTCTTACAGCCTTTAAAGAAGGAAACAAAGCCCAAGGTTCACAAAAAATGAAAAAATTCATAGAAGTTTGGCCTGTTATTGAAGGAGAAGTTCGAACACGAAACGCTTCACTATATACAAAAGTAGAAAGCGAAACTCCTATAATTATGGTTAAAGGTAGTGAACAAAAGTATCAAGAACAACTTAAAAACTTAATTACAGAGCTTTCTAAAATCGATACAAAATCTAACTACACAGCTATTGATTCTATGCTAATTTTACTTCGTGAAGGTGTTGAAGCATTAATAATCGTCTTATCTCTAGCAAGTGCATTAAAAGCTGCTAAACAGAAAAAAGGGTTAATCTGGATTTATGCGGGTGCCTTAGTAGGTATTCTTTCTAGTATATTTGCAGCCGTTATTTTAAAATACTCATTCCCTGCTCTATCATCTGGTACTAACCGTGAAATCATCGAAGGTGTTGTTGGTATCTTTGCAGTAATTATGATGATAGGTATTGGAATTTGGCTACATAGTAAAAGTTCTGTTAAAGCATGGAAGAAATATATGGATACAAAGTTAAATCTAGTTCTTTCAACTGGAAGTTTTATATCTATGTTCACACTTAGTTTCCTGGCAGTATTCCGTGAAGGTGCAGAAACTATTTTATTCTACGCTGGTATTATGCCATTAATTACTACAAGTAACTTACTAATAGGGATAGCTCTTGCTATTGTCGCTTTAATAATTATCGGTATAATTATGGTTAAAGCCTCTGGAAAATTACCAATTAGCAAAGTATTCCTAGTTCTATCTTGGTTAATATACATTCTAGGATTCAAGATGCTAGGAGTAAGCATACACGCTTTACAAATAACTGACATGGTCTCAAATAACATTATAGATTATCTTCCTACTATCGAAATTTTAGGAATCTATCCTAGTTTTGAAGTAATAATAGCTCAGCTAATTTATATCATTGTTGTAGCAATTAGTATATTCTATGAAAAATCTAAAAATAAATAGGTAACTTGCGATGAAATATGGAGATAAAGTTTCTACCGTGGATCATCTAACCGAACTTAGAAAGAGACTAATACTAAGCCTTGTGTTTTTTATTGTCTCTTTCATAGTAAGTTTATTATGGTCAGCGGATATTTATAAATTTTTAACTAGTAATTTTAATAATAAATTGATTGTTCTTGGACCTAATGATATACTATGGATATATCTAACTCTTGCGGGAATTTGTGCCTTCACATTTTCGATACCATTTATTTGTTATCAAATCTGGGCATTTATAAAACCTGCATTAGAAGAAAGAGAAGCTCGTGCATTATTAGCCTATATACCGGCAGTATTCATTTGTTTTTCAGTAGGCTTAGCTTTCGGGTTCTTTCTAGTAACTCCTGCTATCTTAAATGTTCTTCTTTCTATCGGGGATGATTTATTCAACACTCAATTAACAGCTCAAAACTATCTATCATTTGTCATTAATACGACGATACCGATAGCGATACTTTTTGAATTCCCTGTTATAGTTGCATTCCTAACATCATTAGGTATATTAACACCTACCTTCTTAACTAGAAATAGAAGATATGCATATTTTATACTAATTGTAATAGCAGTAGTCATTACACCTGCTGACTTTATTAGTGATATCGTTATGTCAATACCATTAATTTTAATTTATGAAATTAGCATTATTATTAGCAAGTATATTTACAACAAAAGAGGTGAAAAGTAATGGGATTTTTACGTGATATAGGAGCTCCTGGAGTCATAGTGCTTATCATAGCTGCTCTAATAATCTTCGGTCCTAAACGTCTACCTGAACTTGGAGAATCAATTGGAAAAATGTTCACATCATTTAAAAAATCAATTTCAGGATTAACAGAAGAGGAAAACTCAGGTAAAAAAGACGAAAAAAAAGATAATTAAAATTAGGGGGGCTTAAAAGTCCTAAAATTCAACAAAGTACATATGAGAACTCATAGACGCAGTGGTTTATTGATATCTAAATTCGCTTTATAAAAGCTTTTTAGATATCTAATAAACTGTGCGAGGGTGACTCGACAAAATCTTGTTTCTCCGAAATCACGATTTTTGAGTCACTCCCTGTAAAGTCTTTTTCTTTCTCTTATTTTGATAATTCAGCTAAATCATACGGTGTTTGCTGATAAACTTGGTTTAACCAGTTGTGATAGAATAAGTAAGCCACTCCACGCCATCTATTTTTAGGTGCTTTGGTATCATCATTTCCTGGGTAATAATTCACCGGAACTTCGATTGGAAGATTACTATTCTTATCACGAACATATTCATTATGAAGTGTATCTGCATCATATTCAATATGCCCTGTTACAAAAATCTTTCTAATATCTTTAGTCGCAGCTATTAATGTCCCAACCTCTTCTGATCTCGCTAATACATCAAGTTCAGAAATAGTAGGTAGTTTCTCTTCTTCTATTTTAGTATGCCTAGAATGAGGAGCTAAGAAAGTATCTGTAAATCCTCTTGTTAATGTATGATTTTCTATAAGAACATCATGTTCAAATACTCCAAATATCTTATCATCTACCTGTTCTTTTTTGACACCGAAGTGATAGTATAAACTAGCCTGAGCTGCCCAACAAATATTTAATGTTGAAAAGACATGAGTCTTACTCCAGTCAAAAATGCTATTCAATTCCCCCCAGTAATTTACATCTTCAAATTCTAGTTGTTCAACAGGAGCACCTGTAATAATAAGACCATCATAGTATTTATCTTTCACTTCATCAAATGTTTTATAGAATTTCTCTAAGTAAGACTGCGCTGTATTTTTTGCAATATGACTTGTCATATGAAGAAATTCTACCGTGATTTGAAGCGGAGAGTTTCCTAAAAGTCTTAATAATTGACGCTCAGTTTCTTCTTTTTTAGGCATTAGATTCAAAATTAAAATTTTCAATGGTCGTATATCTTGATTTTTAGCTCTATTCTCTTCTATTACGACTACTCCTTCTTCTAATAATTTATTCTTTACCGGTAATTCATTTTGAATACATATTGGCATTATTTTATCTCCTTAACTATTCTTTGTCTTAAATAAAAAAACTCGCCACTATTACAAACTTATGTAATAGGGACGAGTTTATCGTGTTACCACCCATGTTTATGGATATAAATATCCACCTTGATCGGCACGTGTTCATACCGCTGTGCTATATCGTGCACCAACGTAATTACCTATTAGATAATTATTACTCCGAGACCATTTTCAACTACATCTCTTCTTACTTTCTCACACCCACCGAAAGCTCTCTGTTGTGAATCAATTATAATCTACTTATCTCTTCAATGTTTTACATATTAATATTAATTTACTTAATAGTATAAAGAATTTAACACTATTTGTCAATAGAATTAGCTTAGACACTTCAAAGAAATTTTATGAATTACTATTCATATCTTTTTTGAATTTAAATTACCTCAATAGAGATTGTCAGTCTACTACTTAGAATTTCTTTTACGTCTCATCATTATTACACCAGCTGCTACTAACGCACCAAAAATTTCTACATTAGACTGTTTTTCACCAGTATTTGGCAATACTCCGATCTTTTTAGATTGTATCTCTGGTGTAGATTCCGATTTAGGCTCTGGCTTAGGCTCCGGTTTTGATTCCAGTTTCGGCTCTGGTTTTGGCTCTGGCTTAGGCTCTGGCTTAGGTTCCGGTTTTGGTTCCGGTTTTGGTTCTGGCTTAGGCTCTGGCTTAGGTTCCGGTTTTGGTTCCGGTTTTGGTTCTGGCT